>NZ_JABWQR010000020.1:0-120157 GCF_014270125.1 Pseudomonas sp. SWRI99
GCCGGCCTCTTCGCGGGCAAGCCCGCTCCCACAGGAGATGTGTGTTTTCCGACTTAACGGTTAAGCAAGTCCAGCCGCTGGCGAATCGACGCTTCGATCCCGGCCTCATCCAGGCCGCACTCGGCGAGCATTTGCGCCGGTTTTGCGTGCTCGACGTAGATATCCGGCAAGCCCAGGTGCAGCATCGACTTGAGAATGTTCTCGCGGGCGAGGAATTCGCTGACCGCGCCGCCGGCGCCGCCCATGATCGCGTTTTCTTCGAGGGTCACCAGCAACTCGTGGCTGCCGGCAATCTCGCGCACCAGCGCTTCATCCAGTGGCTTGACGAAACGCATGTCGACCACGGTGGCGTCGAGCTTCTCGGCGACTTTCAAGGCTTCGCTCAGTTGCACGCCAAACACTAGCATGGCGACCTTGCTGCCTTGGCGACGGACGCTGCCCTTGCCGATTTCGATCGGCTCGAGGTCTTTGTCGATAAGCGCGTTCGGGCCGCTGCCGCGCGGATAACGCACCGCCGCCGGACCGTTGTAGAGGTGGCCGGTGGTGAGCATTTTGCGCAGTTCGTTTTCGTCGCTCGGGGTCATGATGACCATGCCCGGGATGCAGCGCAGGTACGACAGATCGTAGCTACCGGCGTGCGTCGGGCCGTCCTCGCCGACCAGACCGGCGCGGTCGATGGCGAACAGTACGTCGAGGTTCTGTACGGCGACGTCATGCACTAACTGGTCGTAACCGCGTTGCAGGAACGTCGAATAGATCGCCACTACCGGTTTCGCGCCTTCGCAGGCCATGCCGGCGGCGAACGTCACCGCGTGCTGCTCGGCAATCGCCACGTCGAAATAACGCTCGGGGAAACGCTCGCTGAACGCCACCAGATCCGAGCCTTCCTTCATCGCCGGGGTGATCCCGACCAGACGGGGGTCAGCGGCCGCCATGTCGCACAGCCACTCGCCGAATACCGCCGAATACTTCGGCCCGCCGGCTTGCTTCGGCGCAGCGGCCGGGGCGTCCAGCGGTTCGAGTTTGGTGATGGCGTGGTAACCGATCGGGTCGACTTCCGCCGGGGCAAAGCCTTTGCCTTTCTTGGTGACGATGTGCAGAAACTGCGGGCCTTTGAGATCGCGCATGTTGCGCAGTGTCGCGATCAGGGTCGGCAAATCGTGGCCGTCGATCGGGCCGATGTAGTTCCAACCCAGTTCTTCGAACAGCGTGCCGGGAACCAGCATGCCTTTGGCGTATTCTTCGGTGCGACGGGCGATTTCCCAGGCGCCGGGCAGGCGCGAGAGGACTTTCTTGCTGCCCTCGCGCATGCTCGCGTAGGTGCGGCTGGAAAGGATCTTCGCCAGATAATTGGACAGCCCGCCGACGTTGCGCGAGATCGACATGTCGTTGTCGTTGAGGATCACCAACATGTTGGCGTTGACTTCCGGCGCATGGTTCAGCGCCTCGAAGGCCATGCCCGCGGTCAGTGCGCCGTCGCCGATCACGGCGATGGCCTTGCGCTCGCTGTCTTGCAGGCGGGCGGCAATCGCCATGCCCAGCGCGGCGCTGATCGAGGTGCTGGAATGACCGACGCCAAAGGTGTCGTACTCGCTCTCGGAGCGACGCGGGAAAGCGGCGATGCCGTCCTTCTGACGCAGGCTGCCCATGCGTTCGCGACGGCCAGTAAGGATTTTATGCGGATACGCCTGATGACCCACGTCCCACAGCAACCGGTCGTCCGGCGTGTCGAAGACGTAATGCAGCGCGATGGTCAGCTCGATCACGCCCAGGCCGGCACCGAAATGCCCACCGGTCTGACCGACCGTGTAGAGCAATTCCAGGCGCAACTCATCGGCCAGGGTTTCCAGCTCGGCTTCGCCTAACCGGCGCAGGCCGTCCGGCGTGTTCGCGCGGTCGAGCAGGGGCGTGGTCGGGCGCTTGCGGGGAATCTCATGAAACGTCGTGGGCATCAGGCGAATCGTTATAGGTATAAAAGATGCGGCAGTTTACCTGATGCATCGTCCCCTGCCCACGCGTTGGTCTTTTTTGGCCGATACGCCGTCAGTTGCGCCGCTCGACGATATACCGGGCCAACTCGCGCAGCGGCTCGGCTGCCGCGTCAAACGGTCGCAGGGCGTGCAGCGCCTGATCGCGCAGTTCCAGCGCGTAAGCCTTGGCGACGTCGAGGCCGAGCAGGGCCGGGTAGGTCGGCTTGTCCCGAGCGATGTCGGCGCCCTGGCGCTTGCCGAGCGTGGCGGTATCGCTTTCGACGTCGAGGATGTCGTCCTGCACCTGAAACGCCAGACCGATGGCCTGTGCGTAGGTCTGCAACGCTTGAAGCTGATCGGCCCCGGCATGCCCGCTGGCCAAGGCGCCGAGTCTGACGCTGACTTCGATCAGCGCGCCGGTCTTGTGCCGGTGCATCTGTTCAAGCGCTTTCTGATCGAGTTTGAGGCCGACCGAACCGAGGTCGATGGCCTGGCCGCCGACCATGCCCGCCGGGCCTGCGGCCTGCGCCAGCGCGGTGACCATTTGCAGACGGATATCGCTGGGGCAATCACTCAGGCGCGGGTCGAGCAGGGCACTGAAGGCCAGGCTCTGCAAACCGTCACCAGCGAGAATCGCGCACGCTTCGTCGAATTTCTTGTGCGTGGTTGGCTGGCCGCGACGCAGATCGTCGTCATCCATCGCCGGCAGATCGTCATGCACCAGCGAGTAGGCGTGGATCAACTCGACCGCGCATGCCGCGCCGCTGGCCTGTTCGGCCTGGCCGCCGAGCGCCTCGCACGCGGCGTAAGCCAACAATGGACGCACGCGTTTGCCGCCGTTCATCACACTGTAGCGCATGGCTTCGTAGAGCCGCGCCAGCTCCGGCAACGGCGCGTTGAACAAGGTCTCCAGCGCCGCGTTGACCCGGGCCTGACTGGTCGCCGAATACGCTGCAATCATTCTGGCTGTTCCGCGTCGAAGGGTTCCTCGGCGAGCTCGCCATCGCGCTCCAGCAGCACCTGCACCTTCTGCTCGGCTTGCGCCAGCGCTGCCTGGCAGTCCCGAGTCAGGCCGATACCCTGCTCGAAAGCGGTCAGCGAGTCTTCCAGCGACAATTCACCGTTCTCCAGACGCTCGACCAGTGTTTGCAGGTCGGCGAGGGACTGTTCGAAATCCAGTGCAGCTTTTTTGCGGGCCATGGCGGCAATTTCCGGTAGACGTTAAACCGGCGCGACACTAGCAGATAGGGGGGGTATGGGCAAATGAGCGGGCCTTGCCGCGGCTTAACCCTGTGGCGAGGGAGCTTGCTCCCGCTGGGTTGCGCAGCGACCCCAAAACCAGCCACCGCGATCAACAGGTGAACCGTGGTTGGCGGTCGGGGCCTGCTGCGCAGTCCAGCGGGAGCAAGCTCCCTCGCCACAAGGGTAGGTGATCAATCCGGATAGTTGATTTTGTAACGCGTGCTGCGTCCGCCGCCCGGCAAACGTTGCAGGCAGCCTTTTTCCAGCAACTCTGCCAGATGCCGCGTCGCGGTGGCTTTGGACACTTTCGCAACCGCTTGATATTGCCCTGCGCTGAGGCCCTGTTCGAAACCGCGCTCACTGCCATCAAGCAAGCGATTGAGCACTTTGATCTGCTCCGCTGAAAGGTCGGATTCGCGGTGCGCCTGCCAGAAACGGGTTTTGCCCAATACCGAGTCGATCCGGGTGATGGCTTGCTGCAGGCTGCGCAGCAAGGTCTGCAAAAACCACGTCAGCCACTCGGTGATATCGAGCGTGGCCTTTTGGCTCGCCTCCAGAATCCGGTAATAACCGACGCGATCCTCAAGAATGCTGGCGGACATTGCGTAGAAGCGGATCGTCTGCGCTTCGCCTTGAGCCAGTGCCAGATCAGTGACGGTGCGGGTCAGACGACCGTTGCCGTCATCGAACGGGTGCAGGGTGACAAACCAGAAATGGGCGATGCCTGCGCGTAGCAGCGGATCCAGAGAAACCTGATTGCGGCTGGCTTCGAACCAGTTCAAAAAACGTTCAAGTTGCTGTTCCAGCCCTTGGCGCGAAGGCGCCTCGAAGTGAACCGTTGGCCGGTCGAGGCGTCCAGACACGACTTGCATTGGCTCGTCGCCACGCAAGGTGCCGACGAGCATCGATCGGGCGCTGAACGTCGTTTCCTCGGCCGGGAACAGCCATGTGTGCCATTCCAGCAATCGTGAAACGGTCAGCGGCTCGTCGAAACCTTGGGTGGCATCGAGCATCAACTGCGCCAACCCTTCGCTACGCTGGCTGACGCTCTCGCGATCAACCCATTCCAGACCCAGGCGCCGGGCCAGAGAAGAACGCACGGAGCCGACATTCAGTTGTTCACCTTCGATGGCGGAGGAAGTCACGATGTTCTGTAGCAACGCATCGAGTTCGCTCTGTGCACTCATCGAATCGCCCACCGAGCCGGCCATTCCCAACAGTTGGCCCTGCGTCTGCACGCACTCGCGCAGCAGCGGGGCGAGGCGCTCGGCTTGCCAGTTGAAGTCGGGCCAATCGGGTTGTCGCCAGATCCAGTGCGCGGTCATCAATCATCTTTCCTACATGCGTGAGCCGAATAGCCGGCATATTCGGCTCATTTGGTGAGCCGAATATGCCGGCTATTCGGCTCACCGTCTACCAGGCGGCGCGATTCCTACAGCAATCACACCTGTATCTGATTGTTAAAAAACTGCCGAATCGCTAATCTTCGCGCCTTCTACGGCCCGACAGTCTCGGGCTATTCAGACGAAACGCAGTTCACCGCTGTGAAGCGCCGAGGATCGGGTGCAAGGTTTCGTTCAATGCATGGCAGGAGGCGTCACATGCGTTCGTTTCTTTTGCTGCTGGTCGGCCTCGTCTGCGCGCCTGCGCTGTGGGCGGCGCCGACTGCAGAATTGTCGGAACCGGTCGGTGGCTGGCGCTATCACGGCTTGCTTGATCGTTCGGAAAACCCGCAGGTCGCTTATCCGACGCCGCCGATCGATCGCGGCATTCAGCGCAATCGCACGATGATTCAGGGCCAGCTCAAGGCTATCGGGCACAGCCGCCCGCCGCACAGCCTCGCCGTCAACGGCAATCCATTGAATCTGTACACCGACGATCAGGGGCGCTTTGCCCGGCCGTACGCGTTCGGCGCCGGCTCCAACAGTGTCGAGGTGATCAGCGCCGAAGGCCAGTCGCTCAAGCGCGTGCAATTTTACGAAGCCAATAACCTGCGCACGCCGGCGCGGATTCGTCTGGTCCTGGGCTGGGACGATCCGAAAGCCGAGCTCGATCTGCATATTGTCACCCCCGATGGCCAGCATGCCTTTTGGGCACGGCCGGCGCTGAGCAATGGCGGCGGTCTCGATCCGGATGGCGTCGACGGCCCCGGCCCTGAAATGTTCACCATGACCGCGCCGTTGCACGGCACCTATCTGGTCTACGTCAACTATTGGGGCAACTTCGGCAACGGCGGCTATAACTTCGAGGAGACCAGCAACCAGAACGAGGTGATCACCTCGCAAATCACCCTGGTGCTCAACGAAAACACCGTCGACGAAAAACGCGAAACCTTCATCGTGCCCCTGCGGGCGATCGGTGATCTGCTGCTGGTCAAGACTTTCAACTATTAAGCATCCCGCCACGGATGAACTCGGATGTTGTGAACATGAGCGATAACACTGTGACCCAGGCTGCCGCGACACCCGCAGCCAAACCTTCGCGGCGCTGGCCGTTGGTACTGCTCGGCCTGTGCCTGGTGGCCGGCGTGGCGGGCGGTTTTGGCTGGCTGCTGCTCAAGCCCAAGGCGCCGCCAGCGGAACTTGCGAGCGACAAGCTTGGCCTCAGCCGTCCGGACGCCTTGCTCGAAACCCGCTCGCTGAGCCAGTTGCCCAAGGACCTGCTGACGGTGCCGTTCCTCAAGGCTACGCTGACCGAAGACTTCGTCTTCTATTACGAAACCCACGCCGATCGCCTCGGCCTGATCGGCAGCCTGCGCCGGATCGTCTACGAGCATGACCTGAAGTTGCAGGACAGCCTGATCGAGCAGCTTTTCGATCAACCGGCCGACGTCGCGCTGTGGCGTGGCGCCGATGGTCGCCTGAAGGATTTTCTGCTGGTGATGGATCGCGGCGGGCTGGCGAAGCTGCTCGAGCCGCTGGCGAAAGTGGCGCTGGATGACACTCAGCTCAGCGTCTTCGTCAGCCTTAAGGTGGGCGGTGACGAGGTGCCGTTGTACCAGCTCAGCTACGGCGCCAGTAAATCACTGCTGTTCGCGTCCCGCGGCGACAAACTGGTGGTGCTGTCCAATCCGGCCAAGTACTACGACCCGGAGAGCGGCGTGTCGCAAGAGCCCGGCCACGTCTCGGCGCAAGCGCTGGAGGCGCTGCTCAACGGCGAAAAACTCTTCCCCGAGGCGTTCGGCCTGCCGGCGAAAGGCCCGGAAACCAAGCAGCGCCTGTCGGTCAATTCCAGCGTCCTCGCCATGGGCTACCAGCGCTTCATCCCGAATTTCGCCGGGCTGCGTTTCGACATGGACGACAAGGGCTGGCACAGCTACCTGGCCATGGATGAGCTGGAAAACCAGCCGGACTTCGATTTTCAACCGGTCTGGCAAGCGATGCCGTTGGGCGCAAGCGCTTGCGTAACGCTGCCGGTGGCGGCCGAGCCGCAGAAGCCGATATTGATCAAGCTCGGCGCCGAAGAAGCCGTGGCGCAGACACTCACCGAACACGTGGCCGGCGCCGCGGGCCTGTGCTGGTACCCCGATTCGCGACTGTACACGCCTTTGCTGGTTGCCAGCCTCAAAGATGAAGACAGCGGCAAACTCGATGGCGATCTCGGCAAACTGTTCGGCTCGATGGTCGGCGCGTTCGAGGCCAACGTCGCCGAAAACGTATTTCCGGTGGTTGAGAAACAAGAAGGTCAAAGCCACGTCTGGCAGCGTCAGGTCAGCTCCAGTTTCGGCCCGTATGCGGCGAAGACTGCCGAGAACCCGGACGCCATCAGCGGCCGCGCGTTCATGAAAGTCAGCCTCGCCCGTCACGGCTCGACGCTGCTGTTTTCCCTCGACGACAAGCTGATCGACAAAGCCCTCGGCACCCTCGACAAGCGCTTCCCGCCGATGGCCGACGTGTTGCCCAAAGATGTGCTGATGCCGATCTACTTCGGCCCGGACGCGATGGCGCAACTGATGCAGCGCGAAACCCTCGACAGCCTGCCGCAGGACATGGAACCGGTGTTCTATAACGCCGCGCAAACTTACCTGATGCCGAAACTGCGCACCCTCGGCGGCTACGGCAAATATGCCCTGACCTTGCCCGAAGGTAGCGAGCCTGACGGTCACTGGCAATGGTTGCCACTGGAATGGAAAGCGCTGTGACCGCACTGATCCGCAGCCTCGGCCTGCTCGCGCTGCTGTTGAGCGCAGGTGCCCGTGCGGTTGAAGCGCCGGCGCTCGACCCTGCTCAGTCACAGGTGTTCCGCGCCTGGTTCGTGCGCATCGCCCAGGAACAACTGAGCCAGGGTCCGAGCCCACGCTGGTATCAGCAGGACTGCGCGGGACTGGTGCGTTTTGCTGCCAACGAAGCGCTGAAAGTCCACGATGACAAATGGCTGCGCAGCAATGGCCTGTCCAACCGCTATCTGCCGCCGGAGCTGTCGCTGAGTGACGAGCAGCGCAAGCTCGCTCAACAATGGCAGCAGGGCGGCGGCAAGGTTGGGCCCTACGTCAACGCGATCAAATTGATCCAGTTCAACAGCCATCTGGTCGGCCGCGATGTGTCGCAGGCGCGGCCCGGTGACTTGATGTTTTTTGATCAGGGCGACGACCAGCACCTGATGATCTGGATGGGTCGCTACATCGCCTATCACACCGGCACCACCACCCCCACTGACAACGGCATGCGTTCGGCAAGCCTGCAGCAACTCATGACATGGAAGGACACCCGATGGATACCCGACGCAGCCAACCCCAACTTCATCGGCGTCTATCGACTCAACTTTCTCTCCCAATGACCGGTGCCCGCATGTTGCGACTCTGCTCCCGAATCCCTTTGCTGTTGGCGCTGTTGCTGCCACTGGCGACCGTGAATGCCGACGATTCGGTCGAGCCCAGCGGCTACACGCCGGTGTCCGGCGAAAGCTTCTTTCTGCTCGCCGACAGCAGTTTTGCCAGCGATGAACAGGCGATGGTCCGGCTTGAAGCGCCGGGTCGCGATTACCGGCGCTTTCGCATGGAACCCTACGGCGGCGCCGACATTCGCGTATATCGCATCGACAAGCCGCTGGACTTTCTCAAGCGCCAGAAGAATCTGCACCGCGTCGTCAGTGACGGCCAGTTCAAGGGCGAAGGCCTTTCCAATACCCTCGCGTATCTCTGGGACAACTGGTACCGCAAATCCCGCCGGGTGATGCAGCGTGCGTTCTCTTACGAATCGCGCAAACAGGTCACTGAAGAAGTCCCGGAACTGAAGATGGGCGACGCCATGGTCGCGCCGACGCCGTACGACGCTCAGCCGCAATTCGCGCTGATCCCGGGTCTGCCGGTGGTCAGCCAGTTCCGTTATCCGCTGTGGCAGGCCAAGCCGATCCAGCCGCCGGCCGGGGTCAATCTGGCCGGCTCGTCGAGTGATTTTGTCAGCGTTGCGCCCGGGAACGTTTACATCCCGCTGGGCAACCTGAAACCGGGGCTGTACCTGGTCGAAGCACTGATCGGCAAGTACCGCGCGACGACTATGGTGTTCGTCTCCAACACCGTTGCGGTGAGCAAGATTGCCGGCGATGAATTGCTGGTCTGGGCCGCACGCAAACATGAGGGCAGTTCGGTATCCAAGGTCAATGTGCTGTGGACCGATGGCCTCGGTGTAATGAGCAGCGGTATCACCGATGCTGACGGCCTGCTGCGCCTGAAACACGTCAGCCCCGAGCGTTCGTTTGTCATCGGCGAGGACGAAGAGGGCGGGGTGTTCGTCTCGGAAAACTTCTACTACGACAGCGAAATCTACGACACCAAACTCTATGCCTTCACCGACCGGCCGCTGTATCGCCCGGGCGATTGGGTGTCGCTGAAAATCGTCGGTCGCGAGTTCAAGAATGCGCGTGATTCGGTGCTGCCGGGCGCGGCGGACGTCAGCGTCAGCGTGCTGGATGCCACCGGCACCGAGCTGCAAACCCTCGACCTGAAGCTGGACTCCAAGGCCGGTACGCAAGGCCGTTTTCAGTTGCCGGACAACGCCGTGGCCGGTGGTTACGAAATCCGTTTCAACTACAAGGATCAGGCCTATAGCAGTGCCTTTCGCGTGGCCGAATACATCAAGCCGCACTTTGAAATCTCGCTCAACCTGGCGAAGCAGGATTACCGCACCGGTGAGCCGGTCAAAGGCAGTCTGGTGCTGCTCTACCCGGACGGCAAACCGGTGGCCAACGCCAAGCTGACGCTGGGCCTGCGCGCTCAGCAACTGTCGATGGTCGACAACGAGCTGCAATACCTCGGGCAATTCCCGGTGGAACTGAGCAGCACCGAACTGACCACCGACAGCAAAGGCAACGCCAGCCTCGACCTGCCAGCGGCGGTTAAACCGAGCCGCTACATGCTCACCGTGTTCGCCAGCGATGGCGCGGCGTATCGGGTCAAGACCACCAAGGAAATCCTCATCGACCGAGGCGCCGCGAGTTTCCGCCTGAGCGCGCCACAGCGTTTCAGCGCAGTCGGCGACAAGGTCGCGTTCAGCTATGCCAACGAGGGCGGCATCGAACAGGGCAAAGCGGTTGTCCCGAGTACGTATGGCTGGGTTCGACTGGAGGACCAAAGCACGGGCGAAGGCAAACTCACCGCGACTGACAAAGGTTTCAGCCTCGCGTTCGAGCGTCCGGGTACTTACAACCTGACGCTGAAGGACCAACACGGCCGCGTCCTCGGCGCCACCGGCCATTCGGTCACTGGCGACGGTGTGAAAGCGGTGCCGGGTACGGTGGAAATTGTCCTCGACAAGCCTGAATACAAGGCCGGCGAAGAAGCGCTGGTGCTGATTACCTTCCCCGAGCCTGTCAGCGATGCTTTGCTGTCGCTGGAGCGCGACAAGGTCGAGGCCACCGCGCTGCTGGCCAAGGGCGGCGACTGGCTGAAGCTGGAAAAACTCAGCGACACTCAATACCGCGCACGCATCCCGGTGAAGGACAACTTCGCACCCAACCTGACCTTCTCGGTGCTCTATACCAAGGGCGGCCAATACAGCTTCCAGAACGCCGGGATCAAAGTGGTCGCGCCGCAAATTGATGTGGCGATCAGCACGGACAAAGCGGTGTACCTGCCGGGCGACACCGTTACGGTTGATCTGACCACTCAGTTCGCCGGCAAAGCCATTCCCGCGCACCTGACCGTCAGCGTGGTCGATGAAATGGTCTATGCGCTGCAACCGGAAGTCGCGCCGACCATCGACCAGTTCTTCTATCACCCGCGGCGTAACAACGTGCGCACCAGCGCCAGCCTGTCGTTCATCAGTTACGACGTGGCGCTGCCGGGCAGCCCTGGCGCGCCGGGCAAAGCCAATCGCAGCGAGCGTGGAGTGAAAGTGCTGGAGCGGCCGCGTCGCGAAGACGTCGACACCGCTGCGTGGCAACCGGAGTTGCTGACCGGCGCCGACGGCAAAACCCGCTTCACCTTCAAGATGCCGGACTCGCTGACCCGCTGGCGCATCACCGCCCGCGCCATTGCCGATGACGGTCAGGTGGGGCAGAAGAAACAGTTCGTCCGTTCGGAAAAATCGCTGTACCTGAAATGGAGCGGGCCGAGCAAATTCCGCAAGGGCGATCAGCCGCAACTGGGCGTGTTTGCTTTCAGCCAGGCCGAGAAACCGGTCAAGGCTGAGCTGGTCACTCACTACGCGGGTGCCGAACAGCGCCTGCCGGTGACCCTGAACAGCGGCATCAATTACCTGCCACTGCCGGCGTTCGCCCTGGCCTCTGGCGAGTGGACCGCGCAACTGGTGCAGGACGGCAAAGTCGCCGATGCCCTGGCCGTGCGTCTGAGCGCGACTGGGGATGGCTGGCAAATGACCCAGACGCAAAGCCTCGATGTGGTCAGCGGCGACACGCCTTTGAATCTGCCGGCGGATGCCACGGACATTCGCCTGCGTCTGGACGACAGCCCGCAAGCGCTGTTCCGTTCGGCCCTCGACGATCTGCTCAGCTACCCGTACGGCGGCGTCGAACAGACGGCCAGCCGTTTGCTACCGCTGAGCATCGCCTACCCATCGCTGGCCTCGAATCCGCAGACTCGCGATCGCTTGCGCCTGATCATGCAGAACAGCCGTCTGCGTCTGGTGCAAATGGCCGGGCCGTCGGCGAGCTTCACCTGGTGGGGCTACGACGGCGAGCCGGATGCATTCCTCACCGCGTATGCCTATTACGCCGACTGGAACGCCAGCCGCGTGCTCGACCTGTCCCTGCCGCCGGAGCATTGGCAGCGCGTGCTGGAGGTTTACGCCAGGCAGGCGCCGAACACGCCGTTGCTGCAACGGGCTCTGATTCTGTCGTTCGCCAAGCAGATGCAGTTGCCGGTGACCACGTTGCTCAGTGGTCTGATCGACGATCTGACCAAGGCAGGTGAAGGCAGCGCCGAGACCTTGCTCGACGATGGCCGGGACAGTCTGGTGATGAACGACCCGGATTCGGCGCTCGGTCTGGCCGCGGCACGGGTGTTGACCGCTGCGTTGGCCACGCAGGCGAAAGTCGCTTTGCCAGATGCGTTCAATCGTCAATTGGGCGCAGCGCAACAACGTCTGGCGGTCAGTTCGCAGCCGTTTGTCGAAGCGCTGAACCTGTCGCTGCAGCCGTTCGATCAAGCTCGCGCGACGGCGTTGCTGCAACGTCTGCTGCCGCAGCAATCGACGCTGGAGCGGGCACTGGCGCTGACCTGGCTGCAACGCAGCATCGCCCAGGCGTCGCCGACCATCGCGCTGATGCCCGGTGAGGGGTGGAAGAAAAATTACGGTGCCAGCGGCGAGATGTACTGGACATGGCAGGGTGCGACGCCGCAGCCGAGCGTGCTGACCGTGTCCGGTATTCAAGAGCGGCCGCTGCGCGCGGCGCTAAGTTTCCAGACTCAACAGCCGCCAAGTGATCCGATGGCCGTGACCGTCACTCGGCGTCTGTCGCGACTGGTGCCGGGCGACGAAGCATTCACCTTCAAACTCGAGCCGGTCGGC
The DNA here is from genome assembly GCF_014270125.1 of Pseudomonas sp. SWRI99. Lineage (NCBI taxonomy): Bacteria > Pseudomonadati > Pseudomonadota > Gammaproteobacteria > Pseudomonadales > Pseudomonadaceae > Pseudomonas > Pseudomonas sp. SWRI99. The sequence goes on from NZ_JABWQR010000020.1 coordinate 12,179, forward strand.
AGCAAGCCGCTGTCCAGCGACAGCCTGTACCTGGACGAAGTGATCCTCACCAGCAAAGCGCCGCAACCCCTGCGCTACGGCATGCTTGAAGTGCCGCTGCCGCCCGGCGCCGATGTTGAACGCACCACGTGGGGCATCAAATTGCAGGGCAAGGACGGCACCGAACCGACTGCGCTGGAGAAAGCGAAATTCGAACCGGGGCAACTGGCCTACGCGGTGCCGGTGGATGCGCTGAGCGGCGAATTGCGCCTGCGCCATCTGGTGCGCTTCTCGCAGAAAGGTCAGTTCAACCTGCCACCGGTGCGCTTCAGTCAGGTTTACGCACCGCAGCATCAGGCCCAGGAAGCGAAAGCTGCCCTCGGTCAGGTCACGGTCAACTGACATGCGCCGGCCGCTGCTGTGGCTGTTGTTCTGGGCGATGCCTGCGTTGGCAACGGCGCAGGATGAGCCGTTGCGCGTCGCTTATAAGGGCGAGCTGTTGTCGTTGAATCAGACGCAAGTGATCGCGCGCGAAGCGTTGCCAGCGTCGCTCGATGCACCGCTGGGCAGTTTGTGGAAATTGTTCGTCTACGCGTGGCTGGTGGACAGCGGCGCGCGCGAGCCTGCTTACGAATGTCGCGGGCAGTCGAAGGAAGAGGTTTATTGCTGCTCGGCGGGCGGCCGGATCGAACGTGATCAGGCGCTGGTGAAATCCTGCGGTTTGTATTTCGAGCCGGCGCGATTGGCCATTGCTGCGGCGGATTGGCGCGCGTATTGGCAGGCGCGGCAGGCGCCAGCCTGGTTGCTCGACTTGTCGTCGGTGCAACCGGCTACTCGGGTCGCCGTTGCCGATTTGCTCAAAGTGCTGGCTTCAATGCCGGCTCAAGATCAGATGCGCCGCGTGCTGCTTGATGTCGTGCTGAGCGCAGCGGACGGCAATGTCGTCGGTGAGTTGGGCGGACGTTTGCGGGTGAAAACCTGGAGCTGGCTCGGCGATCAGGATGCGCAATCGCGCCAGGGTGGATTCGCTGGCTGGACCCACGACGGCGTGCCAATCTGGGCGGGTGGGCGCGGCACCAGCCAGAGGGTGTTGCGGCATTACGGGCAGGCGCTGGCCAGCGTATTGCCGACGGCTTGGCCAGCGGCCGCAGGGCGTTGTGTGGAAGTCGGGCTGTTCTCGAAATATCCGCTGTCGAAGGTTCTGGCGGGTGATCGTGTGGCGACGTCTGGTCCGTTGCGCGGCGACTACCGTGTCGAATTCGCCAATGGCAACGCGCTGGATATCCACAGCGACGGCGAACTGTTTCTGCTCAACGACCAACTCGTCGCGAGGCTTGATCGCGAAGAGTACGTCGCTCGCGTCCTCGAACGCGAAGCCAGACCCGAACCCGCCGAAGCGGCCAAAGCCCTCGCCGTCGCCATCCGTACCTACCTGCTGCAAAACGCCACGCGTAACGGCGAATGCCTGAGCATCGACGACAGCAGCAGTCGCCAACGTGTCGCCCCGCGCCCGGCCTCCAGCGAATCACGCCGCATCGCCGCCTGGACCGCCGATCTGGTCCTGGCCGGCAGCACCGTCACCTATCACTCCGACCAGCCCGGCCCGGACAAGCTCGCCTGGCAGCAAGCCGTCGCACAAGCCAACGCTGGGCAGCGCTACGACGCGATCCTGCTACACGCCTATCCACGCGCCAGCCTCAGCCGCTGGGACAACCCGGTCGCCTCCTGCGAAGCGTTACCCACCGCGCAGGACTGGCTGCAGAAACAACGACGCGGCTGGCGTCCGAAGCTGGAAAGCGAAACCGGCTACAACGAAGTCAGCGCGTTCGCCGTGTGCAAACTCGCCTTCGGCCGGCCCTTTGTCGACCGCGAACGCCAGCGCATTTACGTGCGCGGCGTGCTGACCCTGCAGGATCGCCTCGACCTGACCCACGAATACTTGCACCTGGCCTTCGAAGCACACCCCAATGGCCAGGATGAAACCTACATCGAAGGGCTCGCCCGTCACCTCTTGCTGGAATAGACCATGACACTCCGTTATCCACAGGTCTTGCTGCTGCTCTGTGCCTTCAACGTACTGCCGCAAGCGTTCGCCGCCGACGGCGTCAAACTCGACACCCCGGTCGGCGGCTGGCGCAGCGGCGCACCGGAAGGCGAGGGCGAAAGCTTCCGGCAGACGGTCAACTACCCGGCTTCGTCGGTCAACACCCCGCTCGGCCAGGCCAACACCGCGCGCATCAGTGGCCAGATCAAAGCCATCCCCAAGAACAACGAACCCGGCCGGCTGATCGTCAACGGCGTCAGCATGCCGCTGAAAATCGACCCCGCCGGCCGCTTCGACCGCCCGTTCTCCTTCCCCAACGGCAGCAACAGCGTCGAAGTCCGCAGCCCCGACGGCCAACAGCGCCACCGCACCCAGTTCCTCAATGCCCGCGGCGGCGCCACCCCGGCCAAGCTCCGCGTCCTGCTGGCCTGGGACAGCGACGGCACCGACCTCGACCTGCACCTGATCACTCCTGACGGCGCCCACATCTGGTACGGCAACCGCAGCGCCGCCAACGGCGCCGCGCTGGACGTCGACGTCACCACCGGCTACGGCCCGGAAATCGCCGCCATGCCAGCGCCGATCAAGGGGCAGTATCTGGTTTATGTGAATTATTACGGTGGTGGGTATCGCGGGGATGACGAAGGCGGGGATGAAGCGGTGCAGGCGCTGACGACGGCGCAAGTGACGGTGATTACGGAAGAGGGCACGCCGAGCGAGAAAATGGAGACGTTTCTGGTGCCGATGCGGGCGGTGGGGGAGTTGACGTTGGTGAAGTCGTTTAGTTATCCGTGACGGAAATTGGGCAGCAGGTTGCTGCCCAATTTTATCGAGCGTCTTTCAGACCGCTAATCCAGGCCGGAAAGTACTGGATGTCAGGCGCTTGAGCGCAATATCAAGGGCCTGATCATCGAACAGTTTGCTCTTGCGAGCCGCAGCACCGGCGCCACCGTCCCAATGCTTCAATGCTTCGCGTAGCGCTGGAACAGTCGCAGATACCCCTTCCTGGCTCAACAACCAATCGACCGTGGCCAATAACTCCATACCGAATGGCGATTCAAAACCGTCAATCAGTTGAGCCGTACGTTCCAACGCTTGCGAATATGCCTTGGCCTCAGTCTTGAGATACGTTTGTAAAAACGCTTTGCGATCTTGATCAAACCAGATCACATCATTAATGCCTGCGTCGCTGATGCGCTTGTCACAGTGCAGATAGCTGCCATCGAGGTTATCAAGCAGGTGTTCCAGCCGGTTGGCGTACGGGCCATATTTATGTGCGACGAACTTCAGATTCAGAGGGTTCTGGGTATCTGGCAACTGCTCGATAGCGCGCTCAAGAAACCAGGCGAGCTTCTGAATCTCCAGCAGACTGCACTCCATGCCTAAAACCCAGTAGCGACGAACCAGTTCGGCGATAAGCGCTCGGGCTGGCGTGAGCTTTTCTACGCCCGCGCGTTTGGCGACATTCAGGTACTGATTGGACGGCTCGAATACCAAAACATCAGCGTCCAGGTCTCCCAACACTTCGACAATCTGTTCACGGACTTCAGGCCACTTCAAACCGCCGTTACCAGCACCTAACGGTGGAACCGCAACGGATTTCACATCGTTTTCAAGCAGGAACCGCCGCAGGTCATGCAAACCTTCGGTGATCCACGCCATTTGCGACGGCGACCGCCAGTGGCGCTTGGTGGGAAAATTCACGATCCAGCGAGGGCCATCGAGTTCGTTGGTGGCGGTCACATGCATTTTGCCGGTTTCTACTTCCCCGGCCTTACACGCCGCTGCATACACTCGGTAGTTCTGCGCAAAGCGTTCTTTGAACATCAATGCGATGCCCTTGCCCATCACACCCACAGTATTCACCGTGTTGACGAGGGCTTCGGTTTTGGCTTCCAGCAGGTTGCCTTGGGTGAATCTGATCATTGGAAATACCATTTGGGACGCGCATGGACAGGCAACGTCAGGCCTCTGGCTGCGACGTCTGCTTCTATGCGTACTTTCATTGCATCGGTGTGGCACATGATGCCCAGTAGTCCCGTAATCGGTAAGTGATGGTGGATCAGCGCCTCAGCCTGATAACGCTCCATTTTGCGAGGGTCATCAGGGTCGCGCTTGAAGTCGCGTCGTTGAAGGATAGACCAATCGATCTGGTCGAGATTCGCCAGATCACTGTAATAGTTTGTCCAACTCGGATAGGCATGTGCGTTTGTGAAGACAAACGGTAGGCCTAGCTCTTCAACGCGATACAGGCTCGAGACCAGAATTACGATCTCGTCGTTGCTGCGTTGCTGAACACTCCAGCCAGAGTGAATGTTCTGCATCATCACCGAGAAGGGTGTGAAATAGAAGGGCACGTAGTCGGCCAGAACGCCCTCGGGTGCAATAGGCACCTGACGGGAACGGCGCTTGTCGATCAAGTCGACGTTGCCGATATTTACGTACTCAGGCGCCTGTGCTTCCGAAGTTGCGCAATGCAAACCGTTGTCCAAAATCCAGGGCAGGTTATCGCGATGGACGATACGCCAAATCAGAGCTTTCTCTGGATTCAGGCTGGTGTAGTTCATTTATAAGAACATTCCGGGATTCACGCTGATGGGAGTCGCAAGCTTTGCCATGCGCATTTTAGCCTCACAAAGCGAGCCGACTTCATCGGTTGGTGCATAAATCCTGGAAAAATTTTGGGGATTTACCACTCCCGGCGATAGGCATTCGGCCATGCAAACGCTTTTGCACTCCGGGTTCTGATAATCCCGAGTACTCATCAGCTCCCAATTAATTGCTTCAAAACCTGCGTTGTAATCGAGCAGTTGAATCGCATCATCAGCGAGTGGGTGACGCGGAATAATCTTCCAGTCGTTTTGTTTCGCAAATGATCGAAAGACGGAGATGAGGACGAATTTCTCTTTAGGCCGACTGAGCTGTACACGTCCATCAAAAGGATTCGCAGCAAACCAGTGGAATGGCACATAGTGATCAAGATTGAGCGCTTTGCGCTTTTTGAGGATTTCGCTGTCTGCGACGTCGGTGAAATTTTCCAGACTGGCCCGAGGCTTTAGGCCTTCCTTGAAGATTCCATCCAGATTCTCAACGGAGGTGAGGTGGTAAACGAAGTATTTTTCCCTGATGTTTGCGTCCGACATAGTGGTCTCCTTGACCTGCGCATCAACCTAAACTGAATTCAGTCCCGGCCTTGCCCCGCGCTGATGTAACCCTCGATCCGTGGGGGTTGGTGGAACGCTCGTTGCGATTCTAATGTGCCATTACGTTTAACCACAATCACCAAGGGAAATCAGTTTTCAGGTGTCCGCGCGCGCCGGTTAATCGGGAAAAACGCCGCAAAGCGCATTGCCCTGGTAACCATGAACAATCGGCCCCAGCATCATTAACGGGCCGCAGGCGTGGAACGGCGCCGTCACCGTTTGTTTTGAATAGAGCAAAACGATTTCATTGCCAGACTCGTCATTGCCAAAGGACTGTTCGGAGTACGACGAACACACTGGCAACTTCAACGGCACAGGGATGATCAGCGCCCAAACAGTGATGCCGCACCATTCACGGGTAGGCGCTGATTGCGCGGTTCGGGTAATCGCTGGCGTGAGCGAACGAGCGCTTAGAGCTTTGTACTCGTCAGTTCTGAGTGTGGTTTTCTCAGGCAAAGCCACGATGGCACCGACGCAGCCTGATAGGCACAAGCCTAAAGCAGTGATGAGGAGGCTCGATTCAAAAGTTGCGTGGGGAGATGCGAGACGCATGTTTTAAACTTCCTTGTACGGTATGTTTCGAAATCAGGACCGGGACGGCAACCGATCTTGCGCAAGTTCATAGGCCGCCTCTCGCTCGCGTTTGCCAATAGCGACCACGAACACCAGGATTTCCTGATCGAGTACCTGATAGATCAAGCGATAACCGGCGCTATTCAATTTCACTTTGTAGCAGTCTGGTAGCTCGCGAAGCCGATTGGCTTCGATTCGAGGATTTTCCAAGACCTCAGCCAGTTTCTTTTTGAACTGTTGGCGAACCGTATCGCCCAGCTTGTTCCACTCCTTTAATGCACGTCGATCAAACTCAAGCTCATAAGTCATCCAGACTCACCTTGACCCGCTGAGGGGATGCGAGACGTTCGGTGACTACGGCAATAAGCGCTTCATCTTCTTCACTGAGCAACGCGGCTTTGAAGGGTAACTTGCCCCGCTCTGCAACATATTGGAGGGTTTGGCGCAGAAGCTCCGACGGCGTGACGCCGAGCTTTTCGAGTTCGGCGAAGGAGCGCTGTTTCAAATCATCATCGATGCGGATGTTGATGGAAGCCATGATGGAATACCTGTAATGACGGTTGTCGTTACGGTAACAAGAGGGTCGCCTTCTCGACAAGTGAGAATTCAAGTTCCGGACGGTAGGCGTAGCCTTTTCGCAGACATTAAAAAGCCGGCTTGTGGCCGGCTTCTCGGGGACTGGCTTGGTTTATTTTTGGTAAACCGCGCCAGCCTTCAAAACGTACATCCGGATCTGCGTCCGGCTGTGGGACTTGGTCAGACGTTGGTCTGCCGCGTCGGGCGTCATCTGAGCCGCTGGGCGGGTCGATGCGCAAATGTGGGGCGCAGGATACTGAGTTTTGCTTTGGATTCCCAGCCTCAAGTGCGGGTTAGAGCGACTTCGGCGTTACAAATTCTGGATTTGTACCGCTTGTCAGGGCCTCTTCGCGGGCAAGCCCGCTCCCACAGGGTTCGTCGAAGAGCCGAGATCGACGGGCCCGTCACAAAAACGGCACCACCGGCCTGCGCTTGCCAAGCGTCGACCACCAGAATACCCAGCCCAGAATATGGATCCGCTGCTCCTCGATCTGCGCCGGCCGGAAAACCTCGTCGGGGTATTCGGCGCTGTTGTGGCTGCGCATGCGCAGGCCGTTGCCGGGCATGCGGTGCAGGTATTTGATGCGCAGCATGCCTTCGTGTTCGACGGCGTAGATTTCGCCGTCGACGACCTGGGTCAGGCCGCGGTCGATGGCGACGATGGAGCCGTCCTCGATGCGTTCGGCCATGCTGTTGCCGATCATGTGGGCACAGATGGCGTTGGCGTGCTTGATGTCGAGTTGGTCGAGGTGGGCGCGGGGCAGGCGGATGGACTGATCCGGGTCGAGGATGACCTCGGTTTTGCCGCCGCCGTTGGCGATGGGTGCTTCCTTGAAGAACGACAGGTCGACGTCGCTGGGGTTGACGACCGTGTACACCCCGCGAATGGCCTGGGCATCGAACGTGTCGCCATTGCTCGCCGGAGGGTGCAGGCGCGGGATGTCCTTGACGCCTTCTCCGGTCTTCAGCCAGTCACTATTGACCGACAGCAGGCGTGAGACTTCTTCCATGCGATACGCCGGGACGCCCCGGGTGTACCAGTTATGAACGTTTTGGGCTTCCGTGCCCCAGAACTTTGCGAAATCCGTGGTGCTGATGTTCGCTGCTTCCAGGAGTGCCCTGAATCGTGGACCGCTAGTGTTCTTTCTCATAAACACGAGTCTACGGGCGGGCTAGAGCGGTTTGAATAAACTCGACGTTCAAAAAATGGCTGTATTTTGCGACTGGATGTAAGACTTGCTTGTGGGAAATTAAACAGATTAAAACCGTATGCTGAATTTTAAACACGCTGTTTAACGAAGTTTTCCAGGCACAAAAAACCCCGGAATTCCGGGGTTTTCGTCAAGCCTCACGCGAAGCGCAATGGCTTAGCCTTTGTAGGCGGCAACCGACTTGGTGATCGCTTCGCGGGCGGCGTCTGCACCGGCCCAGCCTTCGATCTTGACCCATTTGCCTTTTTCGAGATCTTTGTAGTTCGCGAAGAAGTGCTCGATCTGCTGGATCAGCAGTGGCGGCAGGTCGGTGTATTCCTTCACGTCGACGTACAGCTGGGACAGCTTGTCGTGTGGCACGGCGATGACTTTGGCATCGCCGCCGCCGTCGTCGGTCATGTTCAGGATGCCGACCGGACGGGCACGGATAACCGAGCCTGGGGCGACCGGGTAAGGGGTCACGACCAGCACGTCGAGGGGGTCGCCATCGTCAGCCAGGGTGTTCGGGATGTAACCGTAGTTGGCCGGGTAGAACATCGGGGTGGCCATGAAACGGTCAACGAACAGGCAATCGCTGTCTTTGTCGATTTCGTATTTGATCGGCGCGTGGTTGGCCGGGATCTCGATCGCGACGTAGATGTCGTTCGGCAGGTCTTTGCCAGCCGGAATCTTGCTGTAGCTCATTGGGCGTTGCCCCCGTAGTTGACCAAAAAAACCTGGTCGGATTGACCAAAAAGTGGCGGCGATTATAGGCATATTCTGCCGCGTACGCCATGTGCCGAAAGTCGTGCAGAACTCAGGCGTGCGCCTGATAGACCGGGTCCGAGGCCTGAAGTTGCCGCAACCTGCCCAACGGGTCCTGACGGTAGAAAAGCTGCAGTTGCGCATACACCTGCGGATAAGCGTCGTGGAGCAGATCCGGGGCGCTGAAAAAGTACTCGCTGGTGACGGCGAAGAACTCGGCCGGATTCTCGGCGGCGTAGGGATCGATGGCGGTTTCGGCGTCGGGATCGTGGTCGAGTTGGCGGTTGAGATCGTCGTAAGCCGCTTGCATCACCTCGGCCCACTCGCTGACGCGCATGTCGGCGTGCAGTGGCGGCAGGCCGTTGGCATCGCCGTTGAGCATGTCGAGTTTGTGCGCGAGTTCGTGGATCACCAGGTTGTAGCCGTCCCAGCCACCGCTGGCCATTACGCCGGGCCAGGCCAGGATGACCGGGCCTTGCTGCCAGGCTTCACCGCTGTGTTCGCCGTCCCATTCATGCTCGATGCCGCTGGCATCGCGATGGCGTTGCGGGCTGAGGAAGTCGTCGGGATACAGCACGATCTCGTGAAAGCCCTGATACCAATTCAAGTCGCCCAGCCTGAGCAACGGCAGTTGCGCCTGGGCGGCGAGCAGCAGGCGTTGTTCCTGATGCAGCTCGACGCCGGGCAGGGCGCTCAGGTGCTTGTCGTGGAGAAACAACACGCAGGCTTCACGCAGCCAGCGGTCTTCGTCGGCGTTGATGCCGTCGAGAAAGCTCAGGTGGTGGCGTACCCGTTGCCACAGGTCGTCGGCAATCGGGTGTTTCGCCAGGAGGCGCCGGCGACGCCAGGCGCTCAGGGACCACATCGGCTTAATGCGATTGCACTTTGGTGCCGCCGAAACGGCTGCGCACCACGCCGATGATCATTGGCACCAGCGACAGCAGGATGATGGCCACCACCAGCAGCGACAGGTTTTTCTTGATGAACGGCACGTTACCAAAGAAGTAGCCCAAGGTGACCAGACCGCCGACCCAAAGGATGGTGCCGAGCACACTGAAGCCGAAAAAGCGCGGATAGGGCATGCGTGCCACGCCGGCAACGAACGGCGCGAAGGTGCGGATGATCGGCAGGAAGCGCGCCATGGTCACCGTCTTGCCGCCGTGTTTGTCGTAGAAATCGTGGGTTTTTTGCAGGTAGTCACGACGGAAGATTTTCGAGTTCGGATTGCTGAACAGCTTTTCCCCGGCCGTTCGTCCGATTACGTAGTTGGTGCTGTCGCCCATGATCGCTGCCAGCATCAGCAGGCCGCCGAGCAGCACCGGGTCCATGCCGCCGCCCGCTGCCACAGCGCCCGCGATGAACAGCAACGAATCGCCCGGCAGGAAGGGCATTACCACCAGGCCCGTTTCACAGAAGATCACCAGAAACAGGATGGCGTAGATCCACGGCCCATAGTTGTTCACCAGCAAATCGAGGTACACATCGAGGTGCAGGATAAGGTCGAGCGGGTTGAAATCCATGGGGGCACCTGTATGACGGCCCGACTCGGCAGGCCTGTGCGGATGACTTCGTGTAAGCCTACAGCCGGGTGTAGTTTTTCTTACAAGCCGGAAAAGTCGGGATTATAAGGTCTGAGTGATGAAAAGCGCGTCGGTTTTGTAGCGGGGAATGTCGGGTGTGATTAATTGTCGGGCAGGTCAGCTGTGGCGAGGGAGCTTGCTCCCGCTGGAGTGCGTAGCACTCCTGAATTCATCACTTCACTACAAAAGCAGGGGCTGCTTTGCAGCCCAGCGGGAGCAAGCTCCCTCACCAAAGAACAACCCCACTGAGGTTCAGAGTTCGTCGCTGATCGGCAGCACGTAGTTCTTGAACTCGGTGTCTTCCTTGAAGCCGATGGATTCGTAGGTTTTTTGCGCCACTTCGTTGTTGCTGCTGGTCGAGACGCGCATGCGCACGGCCTGGGTTTCCTTGGCCATCTTCTTTGCGGTGCGAATCAGGTTGTCGGCGACCAGTTGGCGGCGCGCGTCTTCGGCGACGTAGATGTCGTTGAGGATCCACACGCGCTTGAGCGACAGCGAGGAGAAGCTCGGATAAAGCTGACAGAAGCCCATGAGCTTCTTGTCGTCATCATCCGCCAGGGCCAGGTAGATCACCGATTCCTTGCGGCGCAGGCGTTTTTCCAGAAAGGCGCGGGAGGAGTCCGGGTAAGGCAGGGAACCGTAGAACTCGCGATACTTCACGAACAACGGGGTCAGCAAATCCAGATGTTCGAGGGTCGCTTGAATAATCCGCATGATAGGTCTCGTCTTCAAGTGGCTGTCTTCAACTGCTCTGACGGCGATGGGAAACCCTTGGCGGCCGTGCATCGATCCTGCCTGAAACCAGCGCAGAAAGGCAATGCGGAAACGGTTCAGGTTGTAGGTGGATCCAGTAGGAAATTTCCCCGCATATCGACGCCCTCGTCGGCCTCCAGAGTCTGGACCTGTGCTTCGTCCTTCAGATTGACCCCTGACAACTGCCGCCTGCAGGCTTCGCGCATCAGGTACAGCAAGCGATGCGCAGCCATGCCGTAGCTCAAGCCCTCAAGCCTGACGTTGGAAATGCAGTTGCGATAAGCATCGGTCAGCCCGACTTTCGGTGCATAGGTGAAATACAGCCCGAGGCTGTCAGGCGAACTGAGGCCCGGGCGCTCGCCGATCAGCATCACGACCATTTTCGCGCCGAGCAACTGGCCGATTTCATCGCCCACGGCAACACGGCCCTGTTCGACCAACACCACCGGCGCGACGGACCAGCCATCGGCGCCCATCTGCTCCTCCAGGCGCGTCAGAAACGGCAACGTGTGGCGATGCACCGCCAGCGCGGAGAGGCCGTCGGCGACGACAATCACCAGATCGACGCCGCCCGGGTGCGCCGTGGCGTAGTCGCGCAAGACCTGCGCCGATTCATCGCTCAGCTTGCGCCCCAGATCCGGCCGTTGCAGGTAACTGTTGCGATCCAGTGCGGCGCTGTGCAGCAGCAGACTGTCACGCCCGCGCTCAGTGAGTTGTGCGCTGATTTCGGCGTGATCAAAGGCCAGATGCACGGCGTCCCGCGCCTGGGCGTGGGCAAACTGAAAGTCCAGTTGCGCGCGTGTCGGCAGGCTGGTGCCGGTGCGGCCCAGGGCAATGCGTGCCGGGGTCAGGCGGCGCAGTTCCAGCCAGGGATTTTGCGGATCGACCGGTGGTTTTTCCATATGACTCATCCCAAGTGCGCCAAGGCCTGACGGAAGGCCGGCGGCAGGTTATTGCCAAAGCGAACCTTGCCGTCCGCCTGGGTGAAGATGCCCATGTTCGCCAGCCATTGCTCGAACTCCGGCGCCGGTTTCAGGCCCAGGGTCTGGCGCGCATAGAGGGCGTCGTGGAACGAGGTGGTCTGGTAATTGAGCATGATGTCGTCGGAGCCGGGGATGCCCATGATGAAGTTGATCCCGGCGACGCCGAGCAGCGTCAGCAGGGTGTCCATGTCGTCCTGATCGGCTTCGGCGTGGTTGGTGTAGCAGATGTCACAGCCCATCGGCACGCCGAGCAGCTTGCCGCAAAAGTGATCTTCGAGGCCGGCACGGATGATCTGCTTGCCGTTATAGAGGTATTCCGGGCCGATAAATCCTACGACAGTGTTCACCAGGAACGGCTTGAAATGGCGCGCCACGGCGTAGGCTCTTGTCTCGCAGGTCTGTTGATCGACGCCGTGGTGGGCGTTGGCTGACAAAGCACTGCCCTGGCCGGTTTCGAAATACATCAGGTTCTGCCCGAGGGTGCCGCGCTTCAGGCTGAGGCCGGCGTCGTAGCCTTCCTGCAAGACGTTGAGGTTGATGCCGAAACTGGCGTTGGCCGCTTCGGTGCCGGCAATCGACTGGAACACCAGATCCAGCGGCACCCCACGGTTGATCGCCTCGATCGAGGTGGTGACGTGGGTCAGCACGCAGGCCTGGGTTGGAATGTCGTAGCGCTGGATGATCGCGTCGAGCATCTCCAGCATCGCGCAGATCGAGGCGATGCTGTCGGTGGCCGGGTTGATGCCGATCATCGCATCGCCGTTGCCGTAGAGCAGACCGTCGAGAATGCTCGCGGCAATGCCGGACGGTTCGTCGGTCGGGTGATTGGGTTGCAGACGGGTCGACAGGCGCCCGCGCAGACCGAGGGTGCCGCGAAATTTCGTGACCACACGGATCTTCTGCGCCACCAGCACCAGATCCTGCACGCGCATGATTTTCGACACGGCGGCAACCATTTCCGGGGTCAGGCCGGGGGCGAGGGCGCGCAGACTGGTTTCATCCGCCGCGTCGCTGAGCAGCCAGTCGCGAAAGCCGCCAACGGTGAGATGGCTGACCACGGCGAAGGCCCGCTTGTCGTGGGTGTCGATGATCAGCCGGGTGACTTCATCGGCTTCGTAAGGAATCAGCGCTTCCTGCAGGAAGTGCGTGAGCGGGATGTCCGCCAGCGCCATTTGCGCGGCCACCCGTTCGCCGTCATTGAGCGCGGCGACCTCGGCCAGAAAATCCCCCGAGCGGGCCGGGCTGGCCTTGGCCATGACGTCTTTCAAGCTGTCGAAGCGGTAAGTCTGCGCGCCGACCGTGTGAGCAAAACTGGCCATTCAGCGTTCTCCGTGACGGCGCAGAACGCGTCTGCGCCGTGGTTTTCGACAATCAGTGCAAGGCTTGTTCAGCTTTCTGAATCGCCGCGAATTCTTCTTCCGGCGTGCCCGCTACCAAGTGATGCCGACTGTAGAAAGCAAAGTAAGCAATTAACACTCCATAGATGATCGCCGCGCCGATCACCACCCGTGGATCGACGAGGAAGCCCGCCACCACGGCGATGCACGCCAATACCAGCGCCACGCCCGACGTGAAGATACCTCCCGGCGTGCGATACGGGCGGTCCATTTTGGGGCGACGGATGCGCAGGGTGATGTGCGCGGCCATCATCAGCACGTAGGAAATGGTCGCGCCGAACACCGCCACCAGAATCAGCAGGTCGCCCTGACCGGTCAGCGACAAACCGAAACCGATAATGCCCGGGATCACCAGCGCCAGCACCGGCGCTTTGCTTTTGTTGGTCTCGGACAGTTTGCGTGGCAGGTAGCCGGCGCGCGACAGCGCGAAGATCTGCCGTGAATAGGCGTAGATGATCGAGAAGAAACTGGCGATCAGTCCGGCCAGGCCGACCAGGTTGACGAAGCTGCCCATCCAGGTCGAGCCGCCGTAGGCTTTGCTCAGTGCTTCGACCAGCGGGTTGCCGGAGGTCAGCAACGAATTGGCGCCGGCGCCGCCGGGGCCAACGATGAGAATCAGCAGAGCGAACATCAGCAGCACCAGCATGGCGCCGATCAGGCCGCGCGGCAGATCGCGCTTGGGGTTCTTGGTTTCTTCAGCGGCCAGCGGCACGCCTTCGACGGCGAGGAAAAACCAGATCGCATACGGAATCGCTGCCCAAACGCCAACATAGCCGAACGGCAGGAACGGGCTGGCGCCGGCAGCAGCGGTCACCGGGATGTCGAGCAGGTTGGCGACATCAAAGTGCGGCACCATCGCCACCAGAAACACCCCCAGCGCCAGCGCAGCGACGGCGGTAATGATGAACATCAACTTGAGCGCTTCGCCGACGCCGAAAATGTGAATGGCGATGAAGATGATGTAGAACGCCAGATAGATCATCCAGCCGCCGATGCCGAACAACGACTCGCAGTAGGCGCCGATGAACACCGCAATGGCGGCGGGGGCAATGGCGTATTCGATGAGGATTGCGGTGCCGGTGAGAAAACCACCCCACGGCCCGAACGCACTGCGGGCAAAACCGTAGCCGCCGCCGGCGGTGGGGATCATCGACGACAGTTCGGCCAGAGAAAAACACATGCACAGGTACATGGTCGCCATCAACAACGTGGCGAGGAACATACCGCCCCATCCACCCTGTGCGAGGCCGAAGTTCCAGCCGGCGTAATCGCCGGAGATCACATAAGCGACGCCCAGCCCCACCAGCAGGACCCAGCCGGCGGCGCCTTTTTTCAGTTCGCGTTGTTGGAAGTAGTCCGTGCCGACTTTTTCGAAGTCGACGGAGGAGCCGGTCGCCGGAGCGCCAGCCGGGGATTCGCTTGGCATAGGGTTCACCATTTTTATTGTTTTATTGGCCCGGCTACAGCCAGGAACCTGATCGTTCCCACGCAGAGCGTGGGAACGATCAGCATCGCAGGATTAGAAGAACCCCAACGGATTGATGTCGTAGCTCACCAGCAGATTCTTGGTCTGCTGATAATGGTCGAGCATCATCTTGTGCGTCTCACGCCCGACGCCGGATTTCTTGTAACCACCGAACGCGGCGTGCGCCGGGTACAGGTGGTAGCAGTTGGTCCATACGCGACCGGCCTTGATCGCCCGGCCCATGCGGTAGGCGCGGTTGATGTCGCGGGTCCACAGGCCGGCGCCGAGGCCGAACTCGGTGTCGTTGGCAATCGCCAGGGCTTCGGCTTCGTCCTTGAAGGTGGTGATGCTCACCACCGGGCCGAAGATTTCTTCCTGGAACACGCGCATCTTGTTGGTGCCCTTGAGCAGGGTTGGCTGGATGTAGTAACCGGTGGCCAGGCTGCCCTCGAGTTTTTCCACCTTACCGCCAGTCAGCAGCTCGGCGCCTTCGCCCTTGGCGATTTCCAGGTACGAGAGGATCTTGTCGAATTGCTGCTCCGACGCTTGCGCGCCGACCATGGTCTCGGTGTCCAGCGGGTCGCCACGTTTGATCTGGCTGACTTTCTTCATCACCGCCTGCATGAATTCGTCGTAGATCGATTCCTGCACCAGCGCGCGGGAAGGGCAGGTGCACACTTCGCCCTGGTTGAAGAACGCCAGCACCAGACCTTCGGCGGCTTTTTCGATGAAGCTCGGCTCGGCCTGCATGATGTCTTCGAAGAAGATGTTCGGCGACTTGCCGCCCAGTTCCACGGTGGATGGAATGATGTTTTCCGCCGCGCATTTCATGATGTGCGAGCCGACCGGGGTCGAGCCGGTGAAGGCGATCTTGGCGATGCGCTTGCTGGTCGCCAGTGCTTCGCCGGCTTCTTTGCCGAAACCTTGCACGACATTGAGTACGCCCGGCGGCAGCAGGTCGCCGATCAGTTCCATCAGCACGCAGATGCCCAGCGGGGTTTGCTCGGCGGGCTTGAGCACCACGCAGTTACCGGCGGCCAGCGCCGGCGCGAGCTTCCACGCGGCCATCAGCAGCGGGAAGTTCCACGGGATAATCTGGCCGACCACGCCCAGTGGTTCATGGATGTGATAGGCCACGGTGTTGCCGTCGATTTCCGCAGCGCTGCCTTCCTGAGCGCGCAGGCAACCGGCGAAGTAACGGAAATGGTCGGCTGCCAGCGGGATGTCCGCGTTGAGGGTTTCGCGGATGGCTTTGCCGTTATCCCAGGTTTCGGTGATCGCCAGCAGCTCGAGGTTTTCTTCGATGCGGTCGGCGATTTTCAGCAGGATCAGCGAGCGCGCCTGCACGGAGGTTGCGCCCCACGCATCGGCGGCAGCGTGGGCGGCGTCCAGGGCCTTGTCGATGTCTTCGGCAGTGGAACGGGGGAATTCGGCAATCGGCTGGCCATTCACAGGCGAAGTATTGGTGAAGTACTGGCCTTTGACCGGCGCGACGAACTCGCCGCCGATGTAGTTACCGTACTTGCTCTTGAACGAGACTTTGGCGCCTTCAGTACCGGGGTGGGCGTAACGCATGATGATGTTCTCCTTGGCTTTGTACTTATTAGAGAAACGCGCAAGTGCGCTTGCTATAAGCGTAGAGCAAGGCTCGGGCCACTGCCGTGCAGGTCAGGCAAATCAAGGGCTTGGCGGGTTTCTGTCGGACGAGCGGATTTGCGCTGTGACGGTTTCGGTACAGCGGGCGTGACAATTTGTACCGCTTTCGGCACAGCTCGTGACCGGGCGGTCTTGCCAGCATTGCAATGCGCCGGTTGCTGGAGGATGCTGGGCGCAAAATCGCTTCGGACTTTCCTGTGGCGAGGGAGCTCGTCGCACCGTCCCGCTGGGCTGCGAAGCAGCCCCAAACTGTCACCGATGATGAACTTTGGCGAGCGCTGCGCACTCGAGCGGGAGCAAGCTCCCTCGCCACAAGGTGGTGCCGACCCCGGATGCCGGGGTATGGCTTTCGGGGGAGAACAATAAGAAATGCACGATAACCATTTAAGTCGCCACGCCCGTCAGGTTCTCACTGTCACCCAGGGCAAGCCGCACCTGCACGGCCCCGGTGCCGATCCGTCGATCGCCCGCTCGTGGCTGCGCTGTCTTGAGGACTATCACCTCGATCCTTCGGTGACCATGGCGCCGACCGTGCTCGAGCACGGACGCGTGCTGGAAAGTCGCGAGCGCTTGCAACAAGTCCTGCAAATCGCCGGCACCGAAATGAGCAGTCTGCATCAACAACTCTCCGGTGCCGGCCACGCGGTCCTGCTGACCGATGCTCGCGGGGTGATCCTCAACTGCGTCACCGCCCCGGCCGAACGGAAGATTTTCGAGCGCGCCGGGCTCTGGCTCGGCGCCGACTGGAGCGAGGCCTGCGAAGGCACCAATGGCATCGGCACGTGCCTGGTCGAGCGCCAGGCGCTGACTATTCATCAAAACGAGCACTTTCGCGGCCGTCACACCGGGCTGACCTGTTCGGCGAGCCCGGTGTTCGATCCGCATGGCGAACTGCTGGCGGTACTCGACGTCTCCTCGGCCCGCCCGGACGTCTCGCGCCAGAGCCAGTTCCACACCATGGCGCTGGTCAATCTGTCGGCAAAGATGATCGAAAGCTGTTACTTCCTGCGCTGTTTCGACAATCAGTGGTTGTTGCGTTTTCATCTACAGGCGGAGTCCGTCGGCTTGTTCAGCGAGGGGCTGCTGGCGTTTGACGGCGAAGGGCGGATCAGTGCGGCGAATCAGAGCGCGTTGAACCTGCTCGGGCATGTTCGCGGTGGTTTGCTGGGAAAACCCGTCGAGGCGTTTTTCGATTGTTCGCTGGATGACCTGCTTGGCCGAGCGAGCGCTATTGCCAGCGCCAGTTGGCCGCTGCGCACCCGCGACGGACGCCATCTGTTCGCCGTGGTGCGCGGCGAATCGCGCAAGCCGACGCCGGTTTTCCCCACGCCGATCGCGACGCCTGCGCCACGTCTGTCCGGCATCTGCCTTGGCGACGAGGCATTGCAGGCCGATTTCCGCAAATCCCTGCGCGTGTTCGAGCGCGACGTGCCGCTGTTGATCAACGGTGAAACCGGCTCGGGCAAGGAAGCGTTCGCCAAGGCGGTGCATCAGGCCAGCCAACGCTCCGGAAAAGCATTCGTCGCCCTCAATTGCGCAGCCATCCCGGAAAGCCTGATCGAGAGCGAACTTTTTGGTTATCGCGGCGGCAGCTTTACCGGCGCACGCAAGGATGGCATGCGCGGCAAGTTGCAGCAGGCCGACGGCGGCACTTTGTTCCTCGATGAAATCGGTGACATGCCGCTGGCCTTGCAGACCCGTTTGCTCCGCGTGCTGGAGGACCGGCAGGTGGTGCCGATTGGCGGCGAGCCGGAAGCGGTCAACGTGCGGATCATCAGCGCTACCCACCGCAATCTGCTTGAGCGAGTCGCGGACGGCAGCTTCCGCGAGGATTTGTATTACCGGCTCAACGGGCTGGAAGTGGCGTTGCCGGCCTTGCGCGAGCGCAGTGACAAGGCGCAGTTGCTGGATTTTCTGTTGGCTGAAGAGGCGGGCGGCGAAACCATCCTGATCGACGAGCCGGCGCGTCAGGCGTTGCTGGCGTTCAATTGGCCGGGCAATGTGCGGCAGTTGCGCAATGTGCTGCGCACGCTGGCAGCGTTGTGTGATGGTGGGCGAGTCGGGGTTGAGGATTTGCCGGTGATGATTCGACAGACGCGGCCGGCGGTTTTGGCGCAGGAGTCTTGCGCACAGCCGCTGGACGATGCCGAAAGGCTGGCGCTGCTCAATGCACTGGAACAGGCACGCTGGCACATGACGCACACGGCTGAGCAACTGGGCGTGAGCCGAAATACGCTGTATAGAAAGCTGCGCAAACACGGCATCGCCCGCTCTGCCTGATTTCCACCAATCCTGTGGCGAGGGAGCTTGCTCCCGCTGGGCTGCGAAGCGGCCCCAAGACCAGTGCATGCGGTTCAGAAAGATGAACCGCATGTGCTCAATTTACGACTGCTGCGCAGTCGAGCGGGAGCAAGCTCCCTCGCCACAGGGGGCAGGCCGACAAAGCTAAAGAGTGCCATTTCCCCCTCCCTACGCTAACCTGCGGCCATGTTTACGAGGTCGACTATGCACATTCATATTCTGGGTATCTGCGGGACTTTCATGGGCTCGATGGCGGTGCTGGCCAAAGAGCTGGGCCATCACGTCACCGGTTCCGACGCCAACGTCTATCCGCCAATGAGCACGCAACTCGAGGCCCAAGGCATTCAGCTGACGCAGGGCTACGACCCGGCGCAACTCGATCCGGCACCGGATCTGGTGGTCATCGGTAACGCCATGTCCCGTGGCAACCCGGCGGTGGAATATGTCCTGAACAAAGGCCTGCCGTATGTGTCCGGGCCGCAGTGGCTGGCCGATCATGTGCTGCAAGGTCGTTGGGTGCTGGCAGTCGCCGGAACCCACGGCAAGACCACCACCAGCAGCATGCTCGCCTGGGTACTGGAACACGCCGGTATGAGTCCGGGTTTCCTGATCGGTGGTGTACCGCAGAATTTCTCGGTGTCGGCGCGGCTGGGCGGTACGCCGTTCTTCGTGATCGAGGCCGATGAATACGACAGCGCATTCTTCGACAAGCGTTCGAAGTTCGTTCACTACCGCCCACGCACGGCAATCCTCAATAATCTTGAATTCGATCACGCCGACATCTTCCCGGATTTGCCGGCGATCGAGCGGCAATTCCATCATCTGGTGCGCACTATTCCGAGCGAAGGACTGGTCATTCATCCGACCACTGAACCGGCCTTGCAGCGCGTGATCGAAATGGGCTGCTGGACCCCGGTGCAGACCACCGGTGCCGGCGGTCAATGGCAGGTCAAATTGCTGAGTGAAGACGGCTCGGCGTTCGAAGTGCTGTTCGAAGGTGTGTCGCAAGGCACCGTCGAGTGGGAGTTGACCGGTCAGCACAACGTCGCCAACGCCTTGGCCGCTCTGGCGGCTGCGCGGCATGTCGGCGTGGTGCCGTCGATGGGCATCGCCGGATTGAGCGCGTTCAAGAACGTCAAGCGGCGCATGGAGAAAGTCGCCGAAGTGCGCGGCATCACTATCTACGACGACTTCGCTCACCACCCGACCGCCATCGCCACTACCCTCGACGGCCTGCGCAAACGTATTGGCGATGCGCCGCTGATCGCGATCATCGAACCGCGCTCCAACTCGATGAAGCTCGGCGCGCACCGTGACGGCTTGCCGGACAGCGTGGCCGACGCCGATCAGGTGATCTGGTACGCCCCGGCCAACCTCGGCTGGGATCTGGCGGCGACCGCGGCGTTGTGCACCGTGCCGTCGATTGTCAGCGATTCGCTGGAGGGCATCATCGAGCGCGTGAAGAGCCAGGCACAACCCGGCACCCACGTGGTGATCATGAGCAACGGCGGCTTCGGCGGCCTGCACGGCAAGCTCGCCGAGGCGCTGCAATGAACACGTTCTCGCAGCACGGCGGCCCGGAGCGCATCACGCTGGCGATGACCGGCGCGTCCGGCGCCCAGTACGGCTTGCGCCTGCTTGATTGCCTGGTGCGTGAAGATCGCGAGGTGCACTTTCTGATCTCCAAGGCCGCGCAACTGGTGATGGCCACGGAGACCGATGTTTCCTTGCCGGCCAAGCCGCAAATGATGCAGGCCTTTCTGACCGAATACACCGGCGCCGCCGCCGGGCAGATTCGTGTGTACGGCAAGGAAGACTGGATGTCGCCAGTCGCTTCCGGTTCTGGTGCGCCAGCGGCGATGGTAGTGGTGCCGTGTTCGACCGGCACGTTGTCGGCGATTGCCACGGGGGCCTGCAACAACCTGATCGAGCGCGCGGCGGACGTCACGTTGAAAGAGCGCCGCCAGTTGATTCTGGTGCCGCGCGAGGCGCCGTATTCGAGCATTCATCTGGAGCACATGCTCAAGCTGTCGAACATGGGTGTGACGATTCTGCCGGCCTCGCCAGGCTTCTATCACCAGCCGCAGACCATCGACGACTTGATCGATTTCGTCGTCGCGCGGATTCTCAATGTGCTCGGCATCCCGCAGGACATGCTGCCGCGCTGGGGCGAGCATCATCTGAGCAGTGATGAATAAGCTGTTGGTGATGGGCCTGGCGGTGATGCTGACCGGCTGTGCCACGGCGCGCACGCTGGACGCGGCGAAACCGGGCGCACCGGTGGTGTACTCGGGGACGCGGCTGGATTTGTACGCGTTGAATGGCGGCTGCTGCGCGATGGACCGGTTTGGTGCTGAGGCGCCGAGCTATCCGGGCGCGGACCTGCCGGCCAGTGCGTTGCTCGATACGCTGTTGTTGCCGTTGTCGTTGCTCACGGTGATTGGCGTAGGTTTCCAGGCGACCGGCGGATTATAGGGAGCCACATAATACCTGTGGCGAGGGAGCTTGCTCCCGCTCGGCTGCGCAGCAGTCGCAAACTGCTGCGTACGCGGTTCTCCTGAAAAAAAACGGGTTGAATGGCTTCGGGACTGCTTCGCAGTCCAGCGGGAGCAAGCTCCCTCGCCACAGAGTCGGGTGGTTATTTGCCGAGCTTCCTCAGCTCATCCGACTCGATCACCCGCACCCCATCCTGCTCCTCCAGCGCCAACCGCCACATCGCCCGCGCCAACTGGCACGCTTCGATACCGCGGTACTTGCCCGGAATCAGTTTCGACAACGGCCCGGCCAATTGCTCGGCCAGACGCGGTTCCGTACGCTCGCCCAATAATAGCGAAGGCCGGCAAATGGTCAGTTGCGGCCAGTCCTGCGCACGCAGGGCCTGCTCCATTTCACCTTTTACCCGGTTGTAAAACACCGAGGATTTCGGATCGGCGCCAATCGCACTGATCACGATCAGATGCCGCGCGCCCATCTCCCTCGCGCGCTTGGCGAATGCCACGACCATGTCCAGATCCACCGCGCGAAAGGCGGCTTCGGAACCGGCCTGCTTGATCGTGGTGCCGAGGCAGCAGTACGCAATATCGACGCGTCCGGCGAGCTGCGGCAGAAAAGCCTGCGGATCGCCGACCGGGTTTTCCAGGTGCGGATGCTCGGCCAGTGGTCGACGGGAAGGGGCGAGGACGCGGGTGATCGTGGGCTCGTTGAGCAGGCGGTCGAGTAGATGTTCACCGGTCAACCCGGTGGCTCCGGCAAGCAATACGTGCTGAGGCGTCAAGTACATAAGGTCTCTCCCTTGATACTGTTCAGCTTAGTTGCCTTTTGTCGGCGCGTCGTTCAACGCCGCACTTTGCAATGCTTTCCGCGCTTGCTGTTTGCGCAGCAACTGCCAATGCGACAGCACGGTCTTCGGCGCCCAGATTTGCGGCTCCGACGCTTCGAAGCCGTCCGCCAGTTCACGCTCGGCGACCGTGGCCTTGGCCAGTTTGAAGGCTTGCTCCAGATCATCGGTCTGGTTCAGCGCCTGGGCAAACAGTGCGTCGCCGAAATAAGTGAAGTTGGCCTCTTCCGAACAGCCGAAGGACACCCGATCGGCGCGCGAGGCGGTCATGATCAGGGTGCGCTGGTCTTTCAGCGCCGGGATGAAACCGCCGGAATAGCACGATGAAATGACGATGACCTTGTCGCGGTTTTTCAGCGGTGCGAGCACGGCGGCGAGTTCGTCGGCGGGCAGGTCGGCCAGCTCCATTCGCGGCTGGTCCAGTACCAGTTCATGTTCGGCGGTGCCGTGGCTGGTCAGGTAAATGAACAACAAGTCTTCCGGACCGCTGCGTTCGGCGAGGGCCAGCGCAGCGCGGCGCAGGTTTTCGCGGGTGGCCATGGGGCGGTCGCCGAGATGGTCGCGGTGGTTGACCAGACGAATCTGGCCGAAAGCGCCGAAACGCGTGTTGAGCATGTTGGCGACGTAATCGGATTCGCGCAGGAACACGCTTTGCTTGCCATCGCCGCCCAGAGTCAGGGTGTACAACTCGACCGTTGGAGTCGACGCGGGAATCGCCGCCAGGGCGTCATCGAGCAGGCGCCCTTGGGCGAGCAGGCCGAGCTCAAGGGTATCGGGCAGTAACTTGCCGTCGGCATCGCGCACCCGCTGGCCGTTGATCCAACTGCCGCTGAGCACGCTGCCATCGGTCAGCACCAGGGTGCCGCGCCCGGAATAGCTGTCGTTGTCAAAGCCGCCGATGTAGAAACTGCCGTCGGACAGGTTCAGGCGACCCTGGCCGCTGAAGCGCCAGTCAACGAAGCTGCCGATGTAATGGCTGCCGTCGGCGCCGATCAGTTCGCCCTTGCCGGTCAATGCGCCTTCCTTGAACTGGCCAAGCCAGACATCGCCATCGGCGTTTTCGTAGCGGCCCTTGCCGTGCAATTGATTGTTCTTGAAACCGCCGACATAGATGTCGCCGTCGGCGCTGTTATAGGTGCCGTTGCCTTCCAGCTGACCGTTGACGAAATGGCCGCTGAACGAATTGCCGCTGGCATCGCCGCGCTGGCCTTCGCCGTTGGGTTTGCCATGGGCGAACTGGCCTTGATAGGAGCTGCCGTCGTCCATTTCCAGACGACCGAGTCCGGAATACTGATCCGCCTTGAACTCGCCGCGATAGGTCATGCCGTTTTCTTTCAACGTGCCTTCGCCGTCGCGCCGCCCCTGCTTGAAGCCGCCGGTGTAACTGCTGGCGTTGGTGGTCAGGCTGCCCTGGCCGTCGAACAGACCTTGCTGAAACTGGCCGCGATAGACTTCGCCATTGCTGCCGTGCCATTCGCCTTGCCCGTGCCATTGACCCTGATCGAACTGCCCGGCGTACCAACTGCCATTGGGGTAGTCGACGCGGCCCTGGCCTTGCAGCAAGCCATTAACCAGCTCACCGCGATAGCGTCCGCCATCCGGCAGGCGCGCATCCGGCGGCAACAGCGATTCGCCGTCGCCGCAAGCGGTGAGCATCAGGGTCAGGGCAAGGGGTGCAAGACGAGCGAGTGAGCGCATAGCGGGATCCGGGCAATTAGGCGACCGAGTATGCCGCAGCTATGCGTCGCATATATAGAGACGTGACGCGAAACAGCGTGTGCTGCTTCGCATACGGAACGATCAGACGAAACAGAGCGACAACGGCTCGGCGATATAGGCCGGTTTGTCCGAGCCCTCTATTTCCAGTGTTGCGGTAGCCTTGAGCAACCACTGGCCGGGTTTTTTCTCGGTCACTTCGACCATGTCGACCTTCAATCGGACTTTCGAATCGACCTTGACCGGCTGGATGAAACGCACGCTGTCCAGGCCATAGTTGACGACCATTTTCACGCCTTCCGGCAGAACGAGGATGTCCTCCATCAATTTGGGCATCAGCGACAGCGACAGGAGACCATGGGCAATGGTGCTGCCAAACGGGGTTTGCGCGGCTTTGATCGGGTCGACATGAATGAACTGATAATCACCGGTGGCTTCGGCGAACAGGTTGATGCGTTCCTGATCGATGGTGAGCCATTCGGAACGTCCGAGTTCCTTGCCGACATAATCTTTGAGCTCTGCAACGGGAACATAGGGCATTGAGACTCTCCTTGGGTTCATCGGTTTTATAGTTTTTCAGGGGCGGATTTGACCGGCCTGCGAACCACTGTAGATCATCATGGCGATTTGCTCAGGTCAACCGACCATGCTTTTGGCGAATGCCGGTCCATAGCGCAGGCATGCTTATAATGCGGGCGGTTTGCGGGTTGGAAAGTCAGACGGAGATGTCAGATGTTGTTACGTGGCCTGACCATGCTGGTGCTGTTTCAGTTGCTCGGCACGGCGCTTAATCACTTGCTGCTGCCGATACTGCCGGGGCCGATCATCGGTCTGCTGTTGTTGCTTGCGTTCTTGATCATTCGCGGTGAAGTCGGCGAGCCGCTGAATCAGGCGGCGGGTAGCCTGCTGCGTTATCTGCCGTTGCTGCTGGTACCGCCAGCGGTGGGGGTCATGGTGTATGCCGGCGCAATTGCTGCAGACTTTTGGGCGATTGTCGGCGCACTGGTGGTCTCGCTGATTCTGTCGATGGCCTTTGCCGGCGTGCTGATGCAGCGTCTGATCAAACGTCACGCGCCGCCGGCGGAGGAGTCCTGATGCTCTTTGACTGGCAAGGTGCCTGGGCTTCGGTCATTCACCATCCGTTGTTCGGCATCGGTATTACGCTGGGTGCCTATCAGCTTGTGCTGGCGGCATTCGAGAAAACCCGCTGGATCTTTCTGCAACCGGTGCTGGTCTCCATGTTGTTGGTGATCGGTGTGCTGGTCGGCTGCGGCCTGACCTACGCCGAGTACCGCAAGAGCACCGAAATCCTCAGCATTTTGCTGGGGCCGGCCACGGTGGCGCTGGCAGTGCCGCTGTATTTGAATCTGCGACGCATCCGCCAATTGTTCTGGCCGATTTTTACTACGCTGGTGATAGGCGGGGTGGTGGCGACAGGCATGGGCGTGGCGCTGGGCTGGTGGTTCGGTGCCGATCACATGATCTTGATGACCATGGCGCCAAAATCGGTGACTTCGCCGATTGCCATGCTGGTGGCCGAGCAGATCGGCGGCGTCGCGGCGCTGGCAGCAGTGTTCGTGCTGATCACCGGGGTTATTGGCGCGATCTTCGGCCCGGCGCTGCTGACGCGCCTCGGCGTGCACAGCCCCGAGGCGCGCGGCATGGCATTGGGCATGACCGCCCACGCCGTCGGCACGGCGGTGGCGATGCAGGAAAACGATGAGTGCGGCGCCTTTGCCGCGCTGGCGATGAGTCTGATGGGCGTGGCCACGGCGGTGTTCCTGCCGTTGGCGGTGTCGATGGTGGTGTAAGGAAAAATGTCTATGAGTCTGCCGCTTTTCCCGCTGAACACAGTGCTGTTTCCCGGCTGCAACCTTGACTTGCAGATTTTCGAGGCGCGCTACCTCGACATGATTGGCCGCTGCATGAAGCAGGGCGTTGGCTTCGGTGTGGTGTGCATTCTTGAAGGCAGCGAAGTCGGTGTGGCGCCGGAAGGTTTTGCCATGGTGGGTTGCGAAGCGCGGATCATCGATTTCCAGCAGCAGGACAACGGCTTGCTCGGTATCCGTGTGCAGGGCGGGCGGCGCTTCAAGGTATTGCGCAGCGAAGTGCAGCGCGACCAATTGATTCAGGCCGACATCGAGTGGTTCGATGATGAACCCGAACAACCGTTGCAAGACGAAGACGCCGATCTGGTGGCCCTGCTCAAGGCGCTGGCCGAACATCCCATGGTCGAAGCGCTGGACATGGGCACCGAGGCGTCGGGGCAGCAGTCGCTGGCCAACCAGTTGGCCTACCTGCTGCCGTTTGCCGAAGAAGACAAGATCGACCTGTTGCAACTGGATAATCCGCAGCAACGTCTGGATGCGATTCAGGCATTGCTCGATGAGTTGCAAGGTGAATTGTTTGCTTAGTTGCACTTTGAATTAGCTGGCCGTGCCTGCCAGTATTGTTTTGATTTTGCCTTTGTCTTAATTTCAAGTTGCCGACAGGAATCGGCGACCCAATTAATAACAAGGAAGAAATCATGACTGTTTATGAAGATGAGTGGGGGTTCTGGGACGATATCGCCGGCAAGTATATTTTCAAACATGCCGGTAGCGATCATAACGTCAAACATGTCGTTGAAGGCGCCGGCAAGTACGCCGATGCGATGGTGCTCGAACGGCGTCTACGCAGAGCTGCAAAAATCCCCGTTGATGATCTGCCGCGTGTTTCAGCGACGGCCGCATCACTGGCGACCGCCATAGTCGCTTGATCTCGATATTTTCCAAGACAGCCTGCCATTTTTTAGTGTGTGTCTGGCAGCGCCCGTTTATTCAGGTGGTGTGTTTCATGAACAAGAACAACAACGGTTCTTTTACGGCCAATCTTTACTTTAATGGTCTGCCAGTGGTGTTGAACCAACAACGCTTGAAGCAAAAGTTGCGTGAGCCGCGGATGACCCGACAGGTCCAGTTGAGTACGGAGGTAGCATTGGCGGACAAGCGCGAGAGCTGCTTTATCACGCTCGCCGATCACGAAGACGATAAGCCCCTTTTGTTGACGTTTACGCCGCATGGAGACAGTTACGCCATCCATGTTTCACTTCGCGGTATCTATGATGGCGCGCGATGGGTCATAGACCCCAAAACCTACGATTTACTGGTCAGCACGACCGAACGCAGTGAGTTTTTTTCAATCAGCAAGGTTGGCGTGCGACGGGCGTCGTTGGGTGATTTCGAATCGGGGCCGACTTACATTGATCTGGGCAGTGAGTCGACTAAAAAGCCGTTGTATCGAAACGTGGTTGACCGGGTGAGCAGTTTCAAAGCCGCCGATCCCAATGTCACGGGGCACGATGCGTTCAACAGTGATCCAGCCGTGTTTGTGATCAAGGTCATTGATCGACTGCCTGCCCTGGCTTGATCAAAAGCGTCGTTGATTGAATCGGACTCGCGCCGATGTGAGCATTGCTCACATCGGCGCGGTCATGTTCGATACTTAAAGCGTATCGACTGCGCTCTCCAGTGTCAGTTCTTCAAAGGTGATTGGCGCATTCGGCTCGGCATCGATGCTCCAATG
Source organism: Pseudomonas sp. SWRI99 (assembly GCF_014270125.1). Lineage (NCBI taxonomy): Bacteria > Pseudomonadati > Pseudomonadota > Gammaproteobacteria > Pseudomonadales > Pseudomonadaceae > Pseudomonas > Pseudomonas sp. SWRI99. The sequence continues at coordinate 39,261 of NZ_JABWQR010000020.1, forward strand.
ATTACTCGGGGAATGATAAACCACGGTACCGACGCTGCCTTGCTTGAATCCGATGTTGATGACACGAACCCTTGCAGCCAATTCATTGCGCATTTTGTGCGCCTGGATATCGGCCATCAGCGCTTCAACACTGGCATAGCCACGGGCATCGATCAGGTACAGCACGACCACTTCGAACAACAGTGACACTTCATAAATGTTGCCGGCTGACGTCACTACGCTGAGGGTGTCGACAGGCACGTCGTCATCGATGTCCGGCAATTCGATTGAGGCGCTGCCGACTTGCAGCCGGGTTGAAATCAGCTGAATGTCATCACGGCGTATCGTTTCGCTCATGCTGGCCGTGTACAGGTTCCAAGTGGAAGCGTTGGCTGTTTTCGCCAGCGCGCCGGGCGTCGACAGGCGAATGATGCAGTTACTGACCAAGTGAATGTCATAGGTCGAACTCTGGCCCTTGAGGACATAAATGCCGTTGTGTGCCTTGGCATCGATCTCGACTTTGTTGGGCTTGGCGGAGAGCAAAATGCTTTCTGTCACCTGGGGGCTGGAAAACACGTAGTTGCCCTGCCGGAGCTTGAGGCAGTCTTTGGCGTTGCGCACTTTGGTGCCTGGCATTTCAGCGTCGTCGAAATAATCGGGATAGAAGCCCTGCAACCGATACGACACGCCGCCCTGCATGACCAGCACAATGTCCTGGGCCAGATAAGGGGTGTTGACCTTGAGACTGTTCCGGCCGGTGTAGCCTGTGGAATGCCTTGCGGTCTGAATCAGGCCTTTGAAAATCACGACTTTGGACGGCAGCAGAACCGACAGGTTGATGTGGCTGTAATACAAATGGCTGTTGCCTGACACACCTTCACGCTTGTCCACGTCATACGTGGCGATCACATCGACGATGTCTTCGGCTTTGAAGTCGATAAAAACCACCTGCGAAGTGCTGGGCGTTTCGCGGGTCGCAATGAACTCAACCCGGCGCCCAATGCGCGAAACGTAGTGGCGGTGTGCACTTTTTTCACTGATCGAGACGGGGCCCTCATTGACGATCGCGGGGGCGGCCAGCGGTTTGCCCACGGCACTGATCAGCATTTCTATGGCGTGATTGCCGGGCTCGTTGAGCAGCGCTGGCAAAAGTGGCACCAGTTGGTACTGATCCTCGGTCTTGAACGACAACTTGCTGTGCCGCAGTTCGCGCGTGCCGTCGACTTGTCGGTAGACGTTTTTGATCATCAACGTCTGTGGCGGATCCTCGCCGTCGATACCGCGCAGCGAGTGGACGACCAGGGACGTGCCGATGATCTGCCAGCGCTGGATGCGTTCCATGGGCCAGCCCAATTCGATCACGCTCGGCTGTTCGCCGTCCTCAATGATGGTCGCGTAGGCGGACGTTGGCGCGATGTAGTAGCGGTCATCGCCCGGGCCGCCATCCACTGAGCAGTTTTCCCCGCGTATGATGATGGTGTCGTCGCCTCCGCCAGCGACGATGTCATCGTTGCCATTGGCGACAATTCGGTTGGCATCATCGGTGGCGGTGACCCGGCTGGTGCCGCTGCGTAATGTCGAGACGTTTTCGATGGAATCGAGCTTCGCAATCTCGATCGGCTCGACGCCGAGCGTGTTGCTGCGCAGCAGCACTTGGCCGGTCTGCAAGTTGACGTCGTGACCGACATGACGGGTCGGTGCAACCGGGCGTGTGCCTTCGAAAGCCAGGGTGTCCGAGCCGGCGCCGCCCTTGAGCGTGGTGGCTGGGGCAGAGGTTTTTTCCTGATTGAGCTCGCCCTCGGTGACTTGATCGTAGAACCCGTCATCAAGGTCGCCGCCCTCAAGAGTCTTGGCGCCTTCCCGATAGCTGAACAGATTGACCTTTTTACTGACCCCTTCGACCTTGTCGTTGCCGTCACCCACGCGCCAGAGCACGCCTTTATCGCCGGGAACGCCGTGGACGACGCCTGGCAGGTTGGCGGGCACCCCGTCCCGGGCGCTTATGGCGTCGTCGTTCTCCACCAGGACCGGTTCGCTCTCAAGCTTGAACGGCTGGTCGGTGCCGGCTTTCCACTGGTGAGCCCAGACTTTCACCGGTCTGAGTTCGACGCTGAAGCTGCCATCGACGACCTGTTCCACAAAGTCTTTGTAAGCGCCCTCGATCAGCGTCTTGGCGGATGCTTGCAGTTGCTTGCGATGCTCATTGAAGGCCTTGGACACCCGGAAGCGATCCAACACTTCCTTGTCCAGTTCCTGCCCGGTGAAGGCGAACCAGCCGGAGCGCAGCCGTTCGTGGGTGGTCAGCTCGATGTAGTCATCGATGTCATCCACCACCCGGGCGGCCTGGTAGATCATCGAACCGGTGATGAGGATGGCGGCCGCGGCGAGGCCGATGGGGCCGGCCGTGCTGCCGAACCCGGCGAGCGCCGCCACGCCGAGTATCAGGCTGATGCCCGCGCCCGTGACGCTCAAGGCACCGCTGACGTAATGGTCCTGGGCCTGCTTGCCGCTGCTTGCCGCGGCGGCATTGAACGATTTGACGGCATCGGTGATGTCGAAGGGCAAGGTGATCGCGCTGGCAAACAGCCCGGCGCCACGGCTGAGAACTTTGCCGGCCGAGGTCAGCGGAAAGCGACGGAAGGCCGTCGAGCCATTTCTGAGCATCGCCTGACCGGTCTTGGTCAGGCCCTGTTCGATGATCAGCGAACCGAATTCGGCGGCGATCGACGCTCCCTGATAAACCGCCTCCAGCGATTCGCCTTTCTTGATGGCATCGATCGTGCCCATATAGCCGCTGTAGATGCCAAAGGCTTGCAGCCCGACCCCTGCGCCGCTCATCAAATAGCTTTTGCTCTTGCTGACCCAGCCGGGGGTGTTTTCGAAAGAATCGACGCGATGAATGTCCAGTTTCTGCGCAGCCTTGCCGAGCTGATTGAGGCGCTGCATCGCGCTGCCGTCGGCGAGCGCGGTGTGGCTGACGAACAGCGGCGGGGCATCGGTCGAGCGCTTGCAGGCGATTTCATAGAACAGCGTGGCGATGATGCCGCTGTCAGGGTTGTCGACGGACTTCAAGCGCGCTTCGACACTGGCCGACTCGAAGTTGAGCGCGTCGAGAAACGGTTGGTCTGGCGTCTGCATCCCGGCGTTCGCCGGGCTGATGGCGACGCCGTCCACGGTCGCTCCCAGTGCACTGAGCTCGACTCGCGTGACTTCGATCTCGCCGATGCGCAGAGGCCCGTGCTGCTTGTCGAGGGCTTTAAGGGTTGGCGCTGAAGCGGCGGCGGTGCTGATGGTCGGGGCTGAATTGTGAGGCGATGTGGTTCTTGCCAGGCTGGTGGTTCTGCTGGCACTGGGGGCATGGATGTTGCTCGACGCGGAGATGGGCGTTACATGAACGGAGCGAATGTTTACGGAGTCGATGGGCGGGGCAATAAGTTTGGCCATGTGTTCTTCCTTGAGTGATAAGCGCGTTGGCGCTCCGGTGTCCTTACCGGAAGTGATATGAAGTTTTGAAGATGGCTGTTGAATGTTGTAACGGAATTTATAGTCAGCCAAGTGCAGCCATGCGTTGGCGGGATTCAATGTAATTGAATTTGCCAAGTTTAGAGACCGATGATTGTCGAACTTTGAGTGGAGATGTAACGCGCGTTAGTTAGCGGTATTTAAACGTCAGTTTTTATTGCGCCTGGCGCAGAAATAGTTACGCGCCGGGCGAGCTCTGAAACAGCGCCACTCTCGTGGGGAATCCTTGAGAGTGGCCCCAGAAGAGCGATGCCCAGTCAGTACGCGTAGCGCAGCATCATGTGCGGCAAATGACGCAGGACAAACAGGCTGAACAGCAAGACCAGCGCTGGCAGAATCAGCCACCAGACCTTGAATGGCATGGCGTTGAGTGGCGTTCGGCGTTGGCTCAGCCACAGGCCCGCGGCGCAGACACAGGCTGCCAGCATCGCACCGGCAAGAATGTCTGTCGGCCAGTGTGCGCCCAGATATACCCGCGACAGGGCAATCGCCAACGCCGGAATGCAACCCACCAGCAGCCAGGTCAGGCGCATGCGTGGTGGTTGCCCGCGGCCAGCAAGCACCGCCAGGGTCAGGAACAGCGCAAAAGCGCCGGAGGCGTGGCCGCTGGGCATGCTGTAACTGGTCAATGGGTCCGTCAGCACTTCCGGGCGGACCCGCGCGAAAAAGTGTTTGGTCGTGGTGTTGAGCAACGCGGTGCACAGCAACGTGCCACCGGTGAAGATCGCATGCCGCCATTGCCGACACAGCAATAGCAGGCCGGTGAGCAGGGCGCTGAACACCAGCATGTTGTGAAACTCACCGATCAGCGTCAGCGTGACGGCAACCTCATCGAGCATCGGCTGGCGATGTTCCTGTACGAGTGTCATCACGCCCTGGTCGAGCGCGGTCAGATAGGGAAAACCGATGAACAGGCCGATCAGAATCAACAGGCTCATGCTGCTGATCCAGATCGTGGCGCGGCGATGGCGGCGCAGACTGCTGTTGACGCTCATGCCGACCATCACCGCGATACTGGCGGCGACAATCCCGGCTTCGAGCCAGAAGCCCTCGGGCAATGGCAAACGGAATGCCGCGCCCGTGGCCCAGCCCGGCAGCAGGTAGGCCAGGCTCCAACCGGCGGCCGCCAGCAGGCTGACAGCAAAAAACCGCGGGAAGGGCATGTCGCACATGCCGGCGACCATCGGCAGCATGGGCCGCAGCGGGCCGATGAAGCGTCCGACCAGCAGGCTGGCGATGCCATAGCGCTGGAAATAGGATTCGGCGCCGGCCATCCACTCCGGATGATGGCGCAGCCCCGGCAGGCGGCGGATGTTCTGGTGGAAATGCCGGCCGAGGAAATACGAGATCAGGTCGCCAAGGATGCCGCCCAGAAAACCCAGCAACAGCGTTTCGCTCAACGACAGTGCGCCGCTGCCGGCCAGCACCGCCACGGTAAACAACAACACCGTGCCTGGCACGATCAACCCGGCAATCGCCAGGCATTCCACACACGCGACAATGAAGACCGCGGCAGCCAGCCATTGCGGATTGGCGGTCAGCCAACCAGTGATGCTATCGAGCCATGGGCCCATACAGAAAAACTCCAGACTGTTGGTGTTCCCTGTAGGAGCTGCCGCAGGCTGCGATCTTTTGATTCTGCTTGAAAAGAACAAGATCAAAAGATCGCAGCCTTCGGCAGCTCCTACAGGGGATGTATTTACAGCAGAAAATAATCCCGCCCTTCGACCTGACCGCGTCGCAGCGGGTTCCTTGTGCACCATTGCGCATAGGCAGCGTCAACGAAGCGGTACAGCAGATGCTCGTCCCGGCCCAGCGGAATGCCCAGTCGGGTGGTTTGAATAATGTGCGAGGGCTTCGGTCCCGTGTCCTCGACCAGCAACAGCTCGTGGTCAAAGCGCTTGGCGTCCCACACCGGCACTTTCAACCCCAGCGCCTTGCACAGCAAGGTCTGTCCGGCGCACAGCTTTTGCGTCGGACGTGGACGGCCCTGGGCATCGGGATTGTTCAGGAGCATTTGCGCCAGGCTCGCCGGGCCGCTGATTTCATCGACCCACGGATAAGCGGACTTGATCAGCACAGCATTGCCTGGCCCTTGGGCGCTGAAATTCAGCGAATCGCCGCCACGGGCGTAATACATATAGATGTGGCCGCCATCCAGAAACAAAGCCTTACGCTTTTCCGTGTAGCCGAGCGAGGCGTGACTGCCTTTTTCCGCGCAGTAATAGGCTTCGGTTTCGATGATTCGCGCGCTCAACCACAAGTCCCCGACGCGATGACGGATGACTTTGCCGAGCAGATCCTGCGCCAGCACTTGCGCGTCACGGTCAAAAAAACTGTCTGGCAGGCCCACCGGCAGGCGCTCGGTGGCGGGGCGAAGGTGCACGTTGGTCATGATGGGCAAGGTTTATCCAGGCTCAAGAGGTCGTGATGATAGCAACGCTCAGCTTAATTACGTCTGAACGTTGGCCAAATGCTGCTCATTTCGACCATCCGCCCGTCACTGCTGTTAGTCCCGGGACGCGACAGCTATAATCTGCCGCTTTCCTCTTTGCCAAGACCCCAGCAGCCATGACTGAGTCCGTTCTTGACTACATGACCCGATTGGGTCGCGCCGCCCGCCAGGCTTCCCGGGTCATTGGTCGTGCCAGCACTGCGCAGAAAAACCGCGCCTTGCAGGCAGCGGCCAATGCGCTGGACGCCGCGCGCGCCGAGCTCGCCGCCGCCAATGAGCAAGACCTGGCAGCCGGTCGCGCGAACGGTCTGGAGCCGGCCCTGCTGGAACGTCTGGAACTGACCCCGGCGCGCATCGACGGCATGATCGTCGGTCTGCGCCAGGTCGCGGCGCTGCCTGATCCGGTCGGTGCGATCCGCGACATGAGCTTCCGTCCGTCGGGCATCCAGGTCGGCAAGATGCGCGTGCCGCTGGGCGTGATCGGGATCATTTACGAATCCCGTCCCAACGTGACCATCGACGCCGCCAGTCTGTGCCTGAAGTCCGGCAATGCGACGATTCTGCGCGGCGGCTCCGAGGCGATTCATTCCAATCGCGCGATTGCCGCGTGCATTCAACGCGGTCTGGCCGAGGCCCAATTGCCCGCCGCCGTGGTGCAAGTGGTCGAGACCACCGACCGCGCCGCCGTCGGTGCGCTGATCGCCATGCCTGAATACGTCGACGTCATCGTGCCCCGTGGCGGCCGTGGCTTGATCGAACGCATCAGCCGCGATGCCCGCGTGCCAGTGATCAAACATCTGGACGGTATCTGCCACGTTTACGTCAGTGCCCACGCCGATCTGCCGAAAGCCCGGCGCATTGCATTCAATGCCAAGACGTATCGTTATGGCATTTGCGGCGCGATGGAAACCTTGCTGGTCGATCAGGCAGTCGCCGGTGACTTCCTGCCGGCGATGGCGGCGCAGTTCCGCGAAAAAGGCGTCGAGCTGCGCGGCTGCGAGCGCACCCGGGCGATCATCGAGGCTGTGGCTGCCAGCGAAGACGACTGGCATACCGAGTATCTGGCGCCAATCCTGTCGATCCGCGTGGTCGACGGCCTGGACCAGGCAATCGAGCACATCAACCATTACGGCTCCCATCACACCGACTCGATCGTCAGCGAAAACCTCGCAGACACCCGTCGCTTCGTGGCGGAAGTCGACTCGGCCTCGGTGATGATCAACACGCCGACCTGCTTTGCCGATGGATTTGAATACGGATTGGGTGCCGAGATCGGCATTTCTACTGATAAGCTGCACGCCCGTGGCCCGGTGGGCCTGGAAGGACTGACTTGCGAGAAGTACATCGTGGTCGGCGATGGCCAGTTGCGCGGCCAGGCGACGGTCTGACTTGACCGACCTCGACCCGACAGCGCCGCAGCCCGGCAGCGAGTCCCGTCCGCAACGCATTGGCGTGCTGGGCGGCACGTTCGACCCGGTGCACATCGGTCATCTGCGTGGCGCACTGGAAGTCGCCGAAGCGCTGGCGCTGGACGAGCTGCGCATGATGCCCAGCGCCCGGCCGCCGCACCGCGATACGCCGCAGGTGTCGGCGCAGGATCGCCTGGCGATGGTCGAAAGCGCGGTGGCCGGTTTGCCGCCACTGGTGGTGGACGCCCGTGAATTGCAGCGGGACAAACCGTCCTGGACCATCGATACCCTGGAGTCGCTGCGCGCCGAAATGGCCGCCGAGACCCAGGTTTTTCTGCTTTTGGGCTGGGACGCATTTTGCGGCCTGCCCACTTGGCACCGCTGGGAAGAGTTGCTCCAGCATTGCCATATCCTGGTGCTACAGCGCCCGGACGCCGACAGCGAACCGCCGGATGCCTTGCGCAACCTGCTGGCAGCGCGTTCGGTGAGCGACCCGCTGGCCCTGAAAGGGCCGAGCGGACAGATTGCATTCGTCTGGCAGACACCGCTCGCGGTTTCCGCCACCCAGATCCGTCAACTGCTGGCCAGCGGTAAGTCGGTACGTTTCCTGGTGCCCGACGCGGTCCTGGCCTACATCGATGCGCACGGTCTGTACCATGCGTCGAACTGAACAAGGCGTGCTTCACTGATACGAATCACCGTATCCCCAAGCCGCCGAATACATGAGCAAAACGAGTTTTATATGACTGACAAAGATCTACCGAAAGTAAAGCGCAAAGGCACCTTCAAGAGCGCGCCGCTGCCTGAAGCGGTCAACACCAATGAGCCGCTCAAGGGCGACGAACTGGTCAAGCTTGCCGTCGCCGCGCTGGAAGACGTCAAGGCCCAGGACATCCAGATCATCGATGTGCGCGACAAGCAGAGCATCACTGACTACATGATCATCGCCACCGGTACCTCCAATCGCCAGATCAACGCGATGCTGGACAAGGTCCGCGAAGAAGTGAAGAAACAGGGCGCCAAGCCGCTGGGCGAAGAAGGCAAGGGCGACAGCGACTGGGTGTTGCTCGACCTCGATCTGGTGATCGTGCACATGATGACCGCCTCGGCACGTCAGTTCTACGACCTGGAGCGCCTGTGGGCCGGTGCCGAGCAAAGCCGCGCGGCCGACGCCAAGCACCACAGCCCGGAAAACACCCACGAGCATTTCACCAAGCTCAACAAAGACCAGTTCTAAGGGATTGCTGTGCGACTGCGCCTGATCGCCGTCGGTTCACGCATGCCCAAGTGGGTGGAAGACGGCTGGCATGAATATGCCAAGCGTCTTCCGTCCGAGCTGGCGCTGGAACTGGTGGAAATTCCGCTCAATACCCGTGGCAAGAATGCCGACGTGGCCCGTTTCATCCGCCAGGAAGGCGAAGCCATGCTGGCCAAGGTCGGGCACAACGAGCGGATCGTCACGCTGGAAGTTCACGGCAAGCCCTGGAGCACCGAGCAACTGGCGGTCGAACTTGATCGCTGGCGGCTGGATTCGCGCACGGTCAATTTCATGGTCGGTGGCCCGGAAGGGCTGGCGCCGGAAGTCTGCGCCCGGGCTGACCAGCGCTGGTCGTTGTCGCCGCTGACGTTGCCGCACCCGCTGGTGCGGATCCTGATCGGCGAACAGTTGTACCGTGCCTGGACCGTGCTGTCCGGTCACCCTTACCACAAGTAATCCTGTCCCCATGACTCAGCCGATCCGCATCAAGGACCACGAAAAGGACGCCCGTCTGGTGCGCAGCCGCGTCGTGTTCGGTGCGATCGTGATCGTGATGCTGATCGGCGTGCTGATCGCGCGGCTGTATTACTTGCAAGTGATCCAGTACGAGTACCACTCGACGCTGTCGGAAAACAACCGCGTCCACGTGCAGCCGATTCCGCCGACTCGCGGGTTGATCTTCGACCGCAACGGCGTGGTGGTGGCGGACAACCGTCCGAGCTTCAGCCTGAGCATGACCCGCGAGCGCTCCGGCGACTGGCAACAGGTGCTCGACGTCATTGTCGAGGTGCTGGAGCTGGCGCCCGAGGACCGGGTGATTTTCGAGAAGCGCATGCGTCAGGGGCGCCGACCGTTCGAACCGGTGCCGATTCTGTTCGAACTGAGCGAGGAGCAGATCGCCCGGATTGCCGTGAACCAGTTCCGCCTGCCTGGGGTGGAAGTGGTGGCGCAACTGGTCCGTCACTATCCGCAGGGCGCGCATTTTGCGCACTCGGTGGGTTACATGGGGCGGATCAACGAGAAAGAGCTGAAGTCGCTCGACCCGGTCAATTACAGCGGCACCCACCATATCGGCAAGACCGGCATCGAGCGTTTCTATGAGCCGGAATTGCACGGTCAGGTCGGTTACGAAGAAGTCGAGACCAACGCCCGTGGCCGGGTGTTGCGCGTACTCAAGCGCACCGATCCGATTCCCGGCAAGGACATTGTCCTGAGCCTCGACATCAAATTGCAGGAAGCGGCCGAGGCAGCACTGGGCGGGCGCCGTGGCGCGGTGGTCGCGCTTGACCCGAAGACCGGTGAAGTGCTGGCGATGGTCAGTCAGCCGAGTTTCGACCCCAACCTCTTCGTCACTGGTATCAGCTTCAAGGCCTACGCCGAGTTGCGTGATTCCATCGACCGGCCGCTGTTCAATCGTGTGTTGCGCGGTCTGTACCCGCCAGGTTCGACGATCAAACCGGCGGTGGCGATTGCCGGCCTCGACGCGGGCGTGGTCACGGCGTCCAGCCGGGTGTTCGACCCGGGTTACTACATGCTGCCCAACTACGATCACAAGTACCGCAACTGGAACCGCACTGGTGACGGCTTCGTCGACCTCGACACGGCGATCATGCGTTCCAACGACACCTACTTCTATGACCTGGCGCACAAGCTCGGCATCGATCGGCTGTCGGCCTACATGAACAAGTTCGGCATCGGCCAGAAGGTCTCGCTGGACATGTTCGAAGAATCCCCCGGCCTGATGCCGTCCCGCGAATGGAAGCGCGCCACCCGCAAACAGGCGTGGTTCCCTGGCGAAACCCTGATCCTGGGGATCGGCCAAGGCTACATGCAGTCGACGCCGCTGCAACTGGCCCAGGCCACTGCGCTGGTCGCCAACAAAGGCATCTGGAATCGTCCGCACCTGGCCAAATCCCTCGACGGGGTGAAACCGGTGGATGACAACCCGATGCCGAATATCGTGCTGCGCGACCCGTCCGACTGGAACAAGGTCAACCACGGCATGCAGCAGGTGATGCACGGGGCCCGTGGCACCGCGCGCAAAGCGGCGATCGGCGCGCAATATCGCATTGCCGGCAAGTCCGGTACCGCGCAGGTGGTCGCGATCAAGCAGGGCGAGAAATATGACCGTTCCAAGGTTCAGGAGCGCCACCGCGACCACGCCTTGTTCGTCGGTTTCGCCCCGGCCGATGACCCTAAAATCGTCGTCTCGGTGATGGTCGAGAACGGTGAATCCGGTTCCGGCGTCGCCGCGCCCGTGGTGCGTCAGATCATGGACGCCTGGCTGCTCGATAAGGACGGTCATCTGAAAGCCGAATACGCCAGCCCAATCACTGCGGAGGCTACGGCCCGTGATGAATAATTTCGATCGCATGCTCTCCAGCGAGGATGTGATGCGTCGCCGCGCGACGTTGCTGCAAAGGCTGCACATTGATGGGCCGCTGCTGATCCTGCTGCTGATCCTCGCCGCCGGCAGTCTGTTCGTGCTGTATTCGGCCAGTGGCAAGAGCTGGGATCTGCTGGCCAAGCAGGCCACCTCGTTCGGCATCGGTCTGGTGTCGATGATCGTCATCGCCCAGCTCGAACCGCGGTTCATGGCCCGCTGGGTGCCGCTCGGTTATGTGATCGGCGTGGTGCTGCTGATGGTCGTCGACATCATGGGCCACAATGCCATGGGCGCCACGCGCTGGATCAACATCCCCGGGGTGATCCGCTTCCAGCCCTCGGAATTCATGAAGATTCTCATGCCGGCGACCATCGCCTGGTACCTGTCCAAACGCACCCTGCCGCCGCAGCTCAAGCACGTCGGCATCAGCCTGATGCTGATTGGCGTGCCGTTCATTCTGATCGTGCGCCAGCCGGATCTGGGCACCTCGTTGCTGATTCTCGCCGGGGGCGCTTTTGTACTGTTCATGGGTGGCTTGCGCTGGCGCTGGATTCTCAGCGTGCTGGCGGCGGCCGTTCCGGTGTCGGTGGCGATGTGGTTTTTCGTCATGCACGACTATCAGAAGCAGCGGGTCCTGACCTTCCTCGACCCGGAAAGCGACCCGCTGGGCACCGGCTGGAACATCATCCAGTCGAAAGCGGCGATCGGTTCCGGTGGGGTTTTCGGTAAAGGCTGGCTGCTCGGCACCCAGTCGCACCTGGACTTTCTGCCGGAAAGCCACACCGACTTCATTATTGCCGTGCTCGGCGAAGAGTTCGGTCTGGTCGGCATCTGTGCGCTGCTGCTGATCTACCTGCTGTTGATCGGTCGCGGGCTGGTGATCACTGCTCAGGCGCAAACGCTGTTCGGCAAGTTGCTCGCCGGTGCGTTGACCATGACATTTTTTGTTTACGTTTTCGTCAACATCGGTATGGTCAGTGGCCTGTTGCCGGTCGTAGGGGTGCCGTTGCCGTTCATTAGCTACGGAGGAACTTCGCTGGTGACGCTGCTGTCAGCGTTTGGGGTTTTGATGTCGATCCATACCCATCGCAAGTGGATCGCACAGGTTTGAATAAGGTGAAGAGTTCAATGCAAGCAATGCGTGGCTGGGCGACTCGATGTGCGCCGCTGGTTGGCCTGATGGGCCTGCTGGGGAGCGTGCAGGAAGCGCTGGCCGGCGACTATGAAGGCTCGCCGCAGGTGGCCGAATTCGTCGGTGAAATGACCCGCGACTACGGTTTCGCCGGTGAACAACTGATGGGTGTGTTCCGCGAGGCGCAACGCAAGCAGTCGATTCTCGACGCCATCTCCAAGCCCGCCGAACGGGTCAAACAGTGGAACGAATACCGCCCGATGTTCATCACTGACGCGCGCATTGCCCGCGGCGTGGACTTCTGGCGTCAGCACGAGGCAACACTGGCCCGTGCCGAGCAGGAATATGGCGTGCCCGCACAAGTGATCGTGTCGATCATCGGCGTAGAGACCTTTTTCGGACGTAATACCGGTAATTTCCGCGTCATCGACGCCTTGTCGACCCTTGGTTTCGACTATCCTCCCCGTGCCGAATTTTTCCGCAAGGAACTGCGTGAGTTCCTCTTGCTGGCCCGTGAAGAGCAGGTCGATCCCCTGACCCTCAAAGGCTCGTACGCCGGGGCCATGGGCCTGCCGCAATTCATGCCCAGCAGCTTTCGCGCCTACGCGGTGGATTTCGACGGTGACGGCCACATCAATATCTGGAACAACCCCGACGATGCGATCGGCAGCGTTGCCAGCTATTTCAAGCGTCATGGCTGGGTTGCTGGCGAACCGGTGGTCAGCCGCGCCGATGTGCGTGGCGAGCAGGCCGATGAAGGCTTGACCACCGGCATCGAGCCGGTGAAGACGGTGGCGGAGTTGCGGGCGCTGGGCTGGTCAAGTCATGATGCGCTGCGCGATGATATGCCGGTTACTGCATTTCGCCTTGAAGGCGACAATGGCCCGGAATACTGGATGGGCCTGAAGAATTTCTACGCAATCACGCGTTATAACCGCAGCGTGATGTACGCCATGGCCGTACATCAACTGTCTGAACAGCTGGTACAAGCACGGGGCGTCAAGTAATGCAGGCATTGCCTAACAACAAACCCCTGAAGCTGGTGGCTTTCGCTGCGTTGGCAGTCCTGGTCGCCAGTTGCACGACCAGCCGCACGCCGACGCAGAAGACCTCGTCCACCGCTGTCCGCGCCCAACCGGGCCTGGACATCAACCGCGCGCACAAAGATGGCGCGCCGTGGTGGGACGTTGATGTTTCGCGCATTCCCGATGCGACCCCGACCCTGCACACCGGCCCGTACAAGGCCAACCCGTACACCGTGCTGGGCAAGACCTACTTTCCGTTGCAGGAATCCAAGACCTACGTGGCTTCGGGCACGGCGTCCTGGTACGGCACCAAGTTCCATGGCCAGAACACCGCCAACGGCGAAGTGTATGACCTGTACGGCATGAGTGCCGCGCACAAGACCTTGCCGCTGCCGAGCTACGTTCGGGTGACCAACCTGGACAACAACAAGAGCGTGATCCTGCGCGTCAATGATCGCGGGCCGTTCTACTCCGATCGCATCATCGACCTGTCCTACGCGGCGGCGAAGAAACTCGGCTATGCCGAAACCGGCACCGCGCGGGTCAAGGTTGAAGGCATCGATCCGCAGCAATGGTGGGCAGCCAAGGGGCGTCCGGCGCCGCTGATGCTCAACGAGCCGCAAGTGGCGCAAAATAGCGCGCCGGTGATCACGGCTTCGGCCGGCACCGTCGAGCAGTGGACGCCACCGCCGCAACAGCACGCTGCGGCCGTAGTGCCCGTGCAGATCGATGCAAAAAAAAACGCTTCTGCACCAGCGTCTGGCCAGTATCTGCAGGTGGGCGCGTTCGCCAACCCGGACGCTGCCGAACTGCTGAGGTCGAAGCTCAGCGGGATGGTGAGCGCTCCGGTGTTCATCAGCTCGATCGTGCGCAATCAGCAGACCCTGCACCGGGTACGCCTGGGGCCGATCGGCTCGCCGGGTGAGATCGCCCAGGTGCAGAACAGCGTGCGCCTGGCCAACCTGGGTTCGCCCAGTGTGGTCACCGAGTAGTACGTAGACCTTGATTGACGGTTCACTTGCGGTATTCGGGGGGTGAACCAGGTTGTTGGCTCGTCGAAGAACAAAAGCCCGGCAAGGGTGACTGGAGTGAGCAACTGAACACGCGATGGCCCGTTAGAAGGCTGTCTGAATAAGTTTTGCCTTCGGGCAAGTTTCCATTAGCGATTTCGAGAGACGGATGAACATCACCACCTTTGCCAAACGCCTGTGTCTGCTAGTCCCGCTGCTCCTCTCGCCAGCCGCTTTTGCGGCCGAGATGATGCCGTCGCCACCACAACTGGCTGCCAAGGCCTACGTTCTGATGGACGCCAGCAGCGGCAACGTGCTGGTCGAAAACAATGGCGACCAGCGTCTGCCGCCGGCCAGCCTGACCAAGCTGATGACCGCATACATCGCGACCCTGGAAATCCGTCGCGGCCAGATCGGTGAAAACGACCCGGTGACCGTCAGCGAAAACGCCTGGCGCACCGGCGGTTCGCGGATGTTCATCAAGGTCGGCTCGCAAGTCACGGTCAGCGACCTGCTGCACGGCATCATCATCCAGTCCGGCAATGACGCCAGCGTCGCCCTGGCCGAACACATCGCCGGCAGCGAAGACGCATTCGCCGACCTGATGAACAAGACCGTCACCGAACTGGGCATGACCAACACCCACTTCATGAACCCGACCGGTCTGCCGAACCCTGAGCACTACTCGTCCGCGCACGACATGGCGATCCTGGCCCGCGCGATCATCCACGAAGACCCGGCTCACTATGCGATCTACTCGCAGAAAGAGTTCTTCTGGAACGGCATCAAACAGCCGAACCGCAACCTGCTGCTGTGGCGCGACAAGACCGTTGACGGTCTGAAAACCGGCCACACCGATGAAGCCGGCTACTGCATGGTGTCCTCGGCGGTACGTGACGGCCAGCGCCTGATCGCCGTGGTGTTCGGCACCAACAGCGAAGTGGCTCGCGCCGCTGAAACCCAGAAGCTGCTGACCTACGGTTTCCGCTTCTTCGAAACCCAGACCTTCTACCAGAAGGGCACTGAACTGGCGCAGGCGCCGGTGTGGAAAGGCACCACCAACCAGGTCAAGGCCGGCCTGGCGCAAGACCTGACCATGACTCTGCCGAAGGGCCAGCTGAAGAAGCTCGCTGCGAGCATGACCATGAACCCGCAACTGGTTGCGCCAATCGCCAAGGGCGACGTGATCGGTAAAGTCGAAGTCAAACTGGAAGACAAGGTTGTGCACAGCGCTGACCTGATCGCTCTGGATGGCGTCGAGGAGGGTGGTATCTTTCGCCGCATGTGGGATAGCATCCGTCTATTCTTCTACGGCTTGTTCAACTGATTTAGTGTTGACCTGCATGGCCCCGCCCCGATCCGGTGCGGGGCCATGTGCGTTACCACGGCTTAAGAGGCCGTTACGCCATGACCGATACCGAAGTACAGGCGCCAAAGATCGAATTTCCGCAGACTGATTATCCGATCAAGGTGATCAGCGATACGGGCGTCGGCCGCAAAGACCAGATCATCGAGATCGTCAAGAAACACGCGACCATCAATGATGAGCGCATCGACGAGCGTCAAAGCAGCACCGGCAAGTACACCACTATCCAGCTGCACATCGTCGCCACCGATCAGGATCAGCTGTACAACATCAACAGCGAACTGCGGGCGACCGGCTTCGTACACATGGTGCTGTGATGCACGGCACGCTGGGCTTTCGCGAGCTTGGCCAGATGGCGTACGAGCCGGTCTGGCATGCCATGCAGCGCTTTACCAACGAACGCGGCAATGCTGCTGCTGATGAAATCTGGCTTGTTGAACACCCTCCGGTCTTCACCCAGGGCCAGGCGGGCAAGGCCGAGCATTTGCTGCTGCCGGGCGATATTCCGGTGGTGCAGGTCGATCGTGGCGGCCAAGTGACTTATCATGGCCCCGGGCAACTGGTGGCTTATCTGTTGCTGGATGTGCGCAAGCTGGGATTCGGCGTGCGTGATCTGGTCAGCCGCATGGAAGCCTGCCTGATCGAACTGCTGGCCAGCTACGGCGTCACCGCCGCCGCCAAGCCAGATGCTCCCGGCGTGTACGTCGATGGAGCGAAAATCGCTTCTCTGGGTTTGCGCATTCGCCACGGTTGCTCCTTTCATGGCCTGGCCTTGAACGTGGATATGAACCTGGAACCGTTTCGACGGATTAATCCCTGCGGCTACGCCGGGCTGGCGATGACCCAGCTGAGTGACCACGCAGGATCGATTGAATTTGCCGAGGTAAGTGCCCGGCTGCGCGCGCAGCTCGTCAAACACCTCGACTATGCTGAGCAGACGACCCTCACGGGCGGAATCGACTGATATGACTACTGATGCAGTGCAAACCATGATCCCGACGCTCGACGTGACCGAGCGCCCGGCCCCGCGTCCCAAGGTTGAAGCCGGCGTCAAGCTGCGCGGCGCCGAGAAGGTTGCACGCATTCCGGTCAAGATCATTCCGACCACCGAACTGCCGAAGAAGCCCGACTGGATCCGCGTACGCATCCCGGTTTCCCCGGAAGTCGACCGCATCAAGAGCCTGCTGCGCAAGCACAAGCTGCACAGCGTCTGCGAAGAAGCGTCCTGCCCGAACCTCGGCGAATGCTTCTCCGGCGGCACCGCGACCTTCATGATCATGGGCGATATCTGCACCCGTCGCTGCCCGTTCTGCGACGTGGGTCACGGTCGTCCGAAGCCACTGGACGTCAACGAGCCGCAAAGCCTCGCTATTGCGATCGCCGACCTCAAGCTCAAGTACGTGGTCATCACCTCGGTTGACCGTGACGACCTGCGTGACGGCGGCGCCCAGCACTTTGCCGACTGCATCCGTGAAATCCGCAAACTGTCGCCGAACGTGCAGCTCGAGACGCTCGTCCCGGACTACCGTGGCCGTATGGATATTGCCCTGGAAATCACCGCCGCCGAGCCGCCGGATGTGTTCAACCACAACCTGGAAACCGTGCCACGCCTGTACAAGGCCGCGCGTCCGGGTTCGGATTACCAGTGGTCGCTGACCCTGCTGCAACGCTTCAAGCAGATGATGCCGCACATTCCGACCAAGTCCGGCCTGATGCTGGGTCTGGGCGAAACCGACGACGAAGTCATCGAAGTCATGAAACGCATGCGCGAACACGACATCGACATGTTGACCCTCGGTCAGTACCTGCAACCGTCGCGCAGCCACTTGCCGGTGCAGCGTTTCGTGCACCCGGACACCTTCGCCTGGTTCGCCGAGGAAGGCTACAAGATGGGCTTCAAGAACGTTGCTTCCGGCCCGCTGGTACGCTCCTCGTACCACGCCGATGAGCAGGCGAAGCTGGTCAAGGCAGAGCTGCTGGGTTCCTGATCCCGCACTGATGTACAAAATGCCCGCCGAGGTTTAACGCCCGGCGGGCATTTTTTTGCCCAGCTTACATTCGTTGCTGACTTTTCCTTCAATCCACGGCGTGGCTGACCCTCTTCTGTTTGTCCCCGTTCCTGACTACTGTGTGTGCATGAATTCACAGGGAGATCCAAGGATGACCGTTCGACCGACCCACACACTTTGCCCGCACCGCGCTGTGCCCGCGCTGCCCTCGGAAGGGCTGATCGGCGTCATTGCACCTGCCGGCCCCGGTGCTCTGGACACCGATAAGGCGGCGCAATGGATGCGCGCCCGCGGCTACGGGCTGAAAGTGTTTCCCGGGGTCTACGAGAAGGATGGCTATCTGGCCGGCAGTGACGAGGTACGTCTGCGCGATCTGCACGCAGCGTTCGCTGACGCCCAAGTCGACGCGATCATTTGCCTGCGCGGCGGCTACGGCACGCCACGGCTGCTGGATCGCATCGACTACGATCTGCTGAGCCGCCATGCCAAGCCCTTCGTCGGCTACAGCGACATCACCGCGCTGCATTTGGCGATCAGCCGCTATGCCGGGTTTGTGACCTTTCACGGGCCGCTGCTCAACGCTGATCTGCTGGGCGACAAGGAACCGCCGACGGTCACTTCGTTTTTCGCCATGCTGCGCGGGCAGATCAAGGCGGGCAGTATGCTGAGCCACCCGGTGGCTTATCCGCTGACTACCGTAGAGCCGGGCATCGCCCACGGGCGTTTGCTTGGCGGCAATCTGGCGATGATCGCTGCGACATTGGGCACGCCTTATGAGATCGAGGTCGAAGGGGCGATTCTGTTCATCGAGGACATCAACGAGCCGCTGTATCGCATCGACCGACTGCTGACCCAGATGCGTCTGGCCGGCAAGCTGGCCAGGTTGCGTGGGGTGCTGGTCGGCGATATTGCGGGTGTGGAGGTCGCGGCGCTGAATCGCTTACTGAAGCAGACCTTTGAATCGCTGCGGATTCCAGTGCTGTCGGGATGGCGCAGCGGCCATTGCGATCCGAACCTGACATTGCCGTTGGGCGCGCTGGTGCGGCTGGATGCGGGCAAGCAGGAGTTGATGCTGGAGCAGGATGTGGTGGTCAGATCTTAAAGGTCCGTTGCCAGTGATTCAGTCTTCAGGAGCAAGCCCCCTCCCACAATTGACCCTGTTCTCATGTTGAAACTCGGTCGAATGTGGGAGGGGGCTTGCTCCCGAAGGCTTTATTGGGTGCGCAGGCTCTCAAGCAACTTATGCGTCGGATAACCATCCGCCGGCCAGCCCAGCGCCTGCTGGGCACTGCGAATCGCCTTGCGCGTATTGGCGCCGATAATCCCGTCTGCCGTGCCGGCATCGTAATTGCGCGCGCTCAGCAGCGTTTGCAACTCGATCCGCTCGGTGCGGCTCAGTGGTAGATCATCTTTCGGCCAGTTGCCACTGATCAGGCCTGCGCCGCTGAAACGCTCGGACAACAGACTCACCGCCAGCGCATACGACGACGAATTGTTGTATTTGAGGATCGCCCGGAAGTTATCGAGGATCAGGAACGCCGGGCCACGATGGCCGGCGGGCAACAACAGGGCGGCGGACAGTTGTTCGGAACCCGCCGGGACCTGCGCGCCATTTGGCAGGGTCACACCCAGTTGGCGCCATTCGGCAACGCTTTTGCGAATCGCCCCGTCAGCGAGGGTGTAATTGAAGTTGGTCGGCACTTGCACTTCGAAACCCCACGGCTGGCCACGCTGCCAACCCGAGCTTTGCAGGTAGTGTGCGGTCGAGGCCAATGCGTCGGCGGGGCTGCCCCAGATATCGCGGCGACCGTCACCGTCGAAGTCCACCGCGTGGGTGTTGTAAGTGGTCGGAATGAATTGGGTCTGGCCCATCGCACCGGCCCATGAGCCGAGCATTTTCTCGGGAGTGATATCGCCCTGTTGCAGAATTTGCAGGGCGGCAATCAGCTGCGCGTGGGCGAAACCCGGACGGCGACCTTCATAAGCCAGGGTCGCCAGTGAGTTGATCACCGACTTGCTGCCCTGGAACTGGCCGAAGTTGCTTTCCATGCCCCATACCGACACCAATGCCTGGCGATCAACGCCATAGCGCTGCTCGATGCTTTGCAGAATGTCGGCGTACTGCTCGATCAGTGCCTGACCTTTTCGCACCCGCAATGGCGACAGCGCACCGTCGAGGTATTCCCATACTGGACGGGAGAATTCCGGCTGGCTGCGATCGGCGCGAATCACGCTCGCATCGAAGCTGATGTTGGCGAAGGCGCGATCGAACAGCTCGGCGCGAATCCCGGCGGCCAGGGCATCCTTGCGGAAACCGGCCTGCCATTCGGCAAACGTCTGGGTGGGTTGAATATCAAGCGGGTCGGCGGACGGCACTACCGGCGGGACGATCGCTGGGGCCGTGGTGACCGGGGCGGCTTGAAGCGGTTGTGCATCGGCGGCGGTGGGTTTTTCCGCACAGGCGACAAGCAGAATGAAGCTGGAGGCAGCGATCAATTGGCGGACAGGCCAACGACGGGAAAGACTTAAGGGCATGCACGGTTCCAGGAGATACGAATCAGGTGCAGACCTTAACATGCCTGCTGAATGAATCGGCTGCCCAGCCAGAAATTGGATTGTCACACACAGCCGGACAGAGAATCGTAGTCCCTTTTTCTCGCCCCCTCAACTGTCGGATCTAACAGCTGTTCTGTGGATATTTTGGAGCGTTTAATCCTCCTGTATCGCGCATCTTCAGCCGTCGCGCGTCTCACCTCTCCAGGATACAGGTGCTCAAATGAGAAGGTTCTCAACAATAGTGGTGCTCGCATTGATGGCCGGATGCTCCTCTTCCAATATCCTTGAAAAACAGGAAGGGCATGCCGATGGCGTCGCGGTGGACGTTGGCGCCTCGGCGAATGCTATCAGTGGAGCACAGGTGGCAGTGGAGTTGGAAAAACGTTATCGAGATACACGTGACAATTGTGGAGCCGCGTCGAAGCCTGCTTTCTTGTGTTCCGGGTTGCTTGTGCGTGGCACGGAGCCATCCACGCAGTACGATGCCTGGAACCCGAGCCCGACGTCGGTTGCCAACGGTGGAGTATCGTTCACCTATTTGCGATCAGACTACAAAGTAAGACGCCTCGCTTATACCTATGACAGTGGATTGATCTTTTATCCCATCCTGAGCACGCCACCGGGCAAACAGCTCATAGAAATTTTGTGTTTCTTTCCGGTTGATGGCTCATCAAATGCTCGTCCCAACGGAGGTTGTGGGGCTCATCCCAGCTACCCGGTAGCCAGCAAAAGCTGCGAGGAACAGAATCCGATAATTGACACGGCAGCCAAGTGGGCAAGCAAGTATCGAAACGACGCTGCTACTGGCAATAAGTTTGAGTCAATGTGCTCATTCAATGTACGTGACTCTGCCAATAGTCAGGCAGCTGGACGGTTTCTTGAAGGTATGCGTGCTGGTCGGCTGGTTTCTCCAGATGCATTCAACAAACCCAACGACACGAAGCTTAAAACCTGGGCGCAGAACATCCCCGGTCAATTGCCGATTGAAGCTTTTTTTTACACCAAGCCAACTGGTCTGGCGGGGGCACAACTTTACCAGCGGCGTTTCCGGGTACTCACGGGGATGACAATTCCGATCATTTACATTCCACTGCCAGAAACCCTTGAGCAATCAGCCTCATTTATCTTTAAGGCGACAGACCAGACCCAATAACGGAAGACAAGAAGCCGGAACGAGGGAGGGGCAAGAGAGGGACGAATTTCATGCCGCCAGAAAGTAAGAAGCCTCCCAGTTGTCAGACTGGAAGGCTTCGCGGCGGTAGCTGCCTTTGCCCTTGGCTGGTCGTTCCTGGCGGCTGCGGAACAAGGGCTGGGCGACGATGGATTTGGCCTTGTTGGGGCCGTGTTTCGCTGGCTTTTTGCTCATGAGGTTCTCTCGGTGAGGTGGGTTTTTGCGGGGGAAATAATCTGCCGATGCCAGCGAGATGTCCAGTCCGACGATGCGAAAAATCTCAATGGGTTCGCGCAACCTTTGTGGCGAGGGAGCTTGCTCCCGCTGGGTTGCGAAGCGACCCCAAAAGTCGTCTGCTGCGCAGCCGAGCGGGAGCAAGCTCCCTCGTCACAAAAGTGTTTATTCGGCAGGAAGTGTCAGACGCTGCCCGGCCATCAACAGCGCCAACCGACTCAGGCTCATCCACGGCGAACCCGCCGCCTGACCCTTGATCTGCGCATCGATACGCTGAGCTTCGAGCAGCAATTGCGCCCAGCGTTGCGCCGAGTAGCGTTGCAGGGCCTTGCTCATCAGGGGTTTGCGCTTGTCCCAGACCGGCGGTTTCGCCTGGCTGAAACATTTGTCCAGCGGCGTGCCCTGGCTGTACTGCAGCGAGATATTGGCCAGCAGACGCAACTCCCGCGCCAGCGCCCAGAGGATCACTGGCGGCTCGACGCCCTCACCGCGCAGGCCTTCAAGCATGCGCAAGGCGTGGGCCGGTTCGCCGTTGAGCACCGCGTCGGTCAGGCCGAAAACGTCAAAACGTGCACTGTCCGCCACGGCGGCCTGAACGGTTTCAAGGGTGATCTGCCCACCTTCGGCCATCAGTTTGAGCTTCTCGATTTCCTGTGCGGCGGCGAGCAGGTTGCCTTCGACTCGCGCGGCAATCAATTCGACGGCGTCCTGACTCGCCGATAGCCCGGCCTGAGAGAGGCGTTGACGAATCCAGCTCGGCAATTGATTGGCGTCCACCGGCCAGATCTGAATGAACTGGGTTTGTTGGCCTTCGACCAGCGCCTTGCCCCACTTGGTTTTCTGCGCACTGCCATCGAGCTTGGGCAGGCTGACCAGAAGCACCGTGTCTTCAGCGGGGCGCGAGCAGTATTCGATAAGTGCCGCGGCACCTTTGTCACCGGGCTTGCCCGAAGGCAGGCGCAATTCCAGCAGGCGTTTTTCCGAGAACAACGACATGCTGGCGCCGGCCTGCAACAACGTGCCCCAATCGAAATTGGCGTCGGCGGCGAAGACCTGGCGTTCGTCGAAACCTTGCTGGCGAGCAGCGCTGCGGATAGCGTCGGCGGCTTCCTGACACAGCAGCGGGTCGTCGCCACTGATGACGTAGACCGGCGCAAGAGCGCCTTGCAGGTGTTTGCCGAGTTGAGCGGGAGCGAGCTTCATAAGGAAGGGCGAGCGGGGCGCCTGGGCGCCCCGGTCGTCTTAATGCTGCGGGATTTCGAGCGGCGACTGACGCGGAGTTTGCGCCTCAGCCTTTTGCGCCGCTTCCAGTGCGTCGGCTTCTGCCTTGGCACGGTCGTTGGCGGTTTGCTGCAATTGTTGCAGTTGACCCGGGGTCAGTTGCTGCAGGCGCAGCATCATGCGCTGAACCAGCTCACGGCGGGTCTCACGGCGGGCGTCATTGGCTTCCTGATCGGAACCGACGAGGTTGTTGCCGTCATGGATGAACACTTTCTGCACTTCAAGCTTGTCGCTCAGCAGTTGCAGGTTGTTCTCGCCGCGGATGTCATAGCTCAGGATAGTGCTGACCTGATACTCGCCTGTACGACCGGCGCCGGCATAGCTGAGGATGCGCTGGCTTTCCTGCTCGTCAGCCAGGAACAGTTTGTACGGCGCGCCGCTGTAAACCTTGACGCCGCTGGACTCCAGTACCTGACGCAGCTGAGTCACGGTTTCGCCATAGGCGTTACGGGCGCTCAGGTCGAGTTCCTTGATCGACAGTTCATTGGTGCCAGTGCCACGCAGCTGGAAACCGCAGGCGCTCAGCAGGACAGCGAGGCCCATCACCAGCAGATTGCGTTTGATCATTGTGTTGCTCCCCTTGAAACCATGTGGGCCGACCCGGCGGCCCGAAAGGTTTTACAGGGCGCCGGGCAAGCCCGACACCCAATCCAATTTAGCTGGCAACAATGTTGACCAGTTTGCCCGGCACCACGATCACTTTACGAATCGTCAGGCCATCGACGAAGCGCAACACGTTTTCGTTGACCCGAGCGGCCGCTTCGACTTCTTCGCGGGTCGCGCTGGCCGGCATCTCGATCTGGCCGCGCAGCTTGCCGTTGACCTGAATAACCAGAGTCAGGCTGTCCTGCACCAGTGCGCTTTCGTCCACCGCCGGCCAGCCTGCGTCGATCACGGCATCGGCGTGACCCAGTTGTTTCCACAGTTCGTGGCTGATGTGCGGGGTGATCGGCGCCAGCAGCAGCGTGACCGCTTCCAGCCCTTCGTGCAGCAGCGCGCGATCCTGTTCGGTGCCTTGCGCGGCTTTTTCCAGCACGTTCATCAGCGTCATGACCTGGGCGATGGCGGTGTTGAATTTGTGGTTCTGGCCAACGTCATGGCTGGCTTGCTTGATCGCCAGGTGAATGGCGCGACGAACGGCTTTCTGCTCGTCGCTCAGGCCTGCGATGTCCAGTTTGCCCGGCAAACCCTGGGTAACGTGGGACTGGGCCAGACGCCAGACGCGCTTGAGGAAACGGTGCGAGCCTTCAACACCGGAGTCCGACCATTCCGCGCTCATGTCGGGCGGCGAGGCGAACATCATGAACAGGCGGCAGGTGTCGGCGCCGAACTGATCGATCATCGACTGCGGGTCGACGCCGTTGTTCTTCGACTTGGCCATCTTCTCCGTGCCGCCGATTTCCACCGGCAGGCCGTCTGACTTCAGCTTGGCGCTGATGACCTTGGCTTTGCTGTCACGCTCAAGTTCCACGTCCGCCGGGTTGAACCAGGTGTAGGCACCGTTGGCTTCGCGACGATAGTAAGTCTCGGCGATCACCATGCCCTGGGTCAGCAGGTTCTTGAACGGCTCGTTGGAACTGACCAGGCCTTCGTCGCGCATCAGCTTGTGGAAGAAGCGCGCATAGAGCAGGTGCAGAATCGCGTGTTCGATACCGCCAATGTATTGATCGACCGGCAGCCAGTGATCCGCCGCGGATTTTTCGACCAGACCACCTTCAAAGTGCGGCGAGGCGTAGCGGGCGTAGTACCACGACGACTCGACGAAGGTGTCCATGGTGTCGGTTTCGCGTTTGGCCGGCGCGCCGCATTTCGGGCAGCTGCACTCATAGAACTCCGGCATGCGCGCCAGCGGCGAACCGGCGCCGTCCGGCACCACGTCTTCCGGCAGCACGACAGGCAGTTGGTCTTCCGGCACCGGCACGTCACCGCACGCATCGCAGTGGATGATCGGGATCGGGCAGCCCCAGTAGCGCTGACGGCTGATGCCCCAGTCGCGCAGGCGGAACTGGGTACGGGAGGCGCCCAGTTCCTTCTTGATCAGGGCGACTTCCATGGCGTCGAATGCGCCCGCGAAGTCCAGGCCGTCGAATTCGCCGGAGTTGATCAGCGTGCCATGCTCGCCATAGGCGTCTTGCCACGGCGCGGGGTTGGTATCACCGGAGCTGGTGCGCACCACCGATTTCACCGGCAGGTTGTACTTGTGGGCGAATTCGAAATCGCGCTCGTCGTGGGCCGGTACGGCCATGACCGCGCCGTCGCCGTAGTGCATCAGCACATAGTTGGCGACCCACACCGGGAGTTTTTCACCGGTCAGCGGGTGCTCGACGAACAGGCCGGTCGGCAGGCCTTTTTTCTCTTGGGTGGCGACGTCGGCTTCAGCGACGCTGCCGCCCTTGCATTCGGCGATGAACGCTTGCAGCTCAGGGTTGTTCTGCGCGGCCAGGCTGGCCAGCGGGTGTTCGGCAGCAACGGCGACGTAGGTCGCGCCCATCAGGGTGTCCGGACGGGTAGTGAAGACTTTCAAGGTACCGGCTTCGCCGATCGAGTCGACGTTGTACGGGAATTGCACTTCCATGCCACGGGACTTGCCGATCCAGTTGCGCTGCATGGTCTTGACCTGTTCCGGCCAGCCCGTCAGTTCGTCGAGGCTTTCCAGCAGCTCATCCGCGTAGGCGGTGATCTTGAAGTAGTACATCGGGATTTCGCGCTTCTCGATCAGCGCGCCGGAGCGCCAGCCGCGACCGTCGATGACTTGCTCGTTGGCCAGCACGGTCTGGTCGACCGGGTCCCAGTTCACGGTACCGTTCTTGCGGTAGATCACGCCTTTTTCGAACAGACGCGTGAACAGCCATTGTTCCCAGCGGTAGTAGTCCGGCTTGCAGGTGGTCACTTCACGGGACCAGTCGACCGCAAGGCCGAGGCTGCGCAGCTGCGACTTCATGTAGGCGATGTTTTCGTAGGTCCATTTGGCCGGCGCGACGTTGTTTTTCATCGCGGCGTTTTCTGCCGGCATGCCAAAGGCGTCCCAACCCATCGGTTGCAGGACGTTCTTGCCTTGCATGCGCTGATAGCGGGAGATCACGTCGCCGATGGTGTAGTTGCGCACGTGCCCCATGTGCAGCTTGCCGCTGGGGTAAGGGAACATCGACAGGCAGTAGTAGGTTTCCTTGCCTGGCTGTTCACTGACTTCAAAGGACTTTTGCTCGTCCCAGAACGATTGGGCGGCGGCTTCGATCTCACGGGGCTGATATTGTTCGTGCATGGCTACTTTTGTACTGGATAGGGGTGGCCTAATCCTCTTCGACGGCAGCATTCGGGATGGCCCGGGTGCGCTGGAAGTGGAATGACAGGAAGCGCCGTAGCATACATGACCGCGCTTGGCCTAGGGAAACCCTGATTACAGCGGGTGGGCCCGGTCAAAGCGCAGCGAGGGCCGTTGGTCGCGGCGTGTAGCCGGTTTGCGCAGCGAAGCTAAGCTCTAACTGGGGAGTGAGTCTTATCTTCAATGAGGTGAGGGATGGTGGAGCAACGGAAAAAAAACGTAACGAAACCCGAGTTGTACGAAAGGCTGATCGATCGTCTGGGCATGGCCCTGGATGCCTTGAAAACCGCTGACCGGCTGCGCGACGAGCGCCCCCTGGAACTGGAACTGCGTGGCTTGAGCCCCGCCGAGTTCAAACTGGTCAAGGCCTATCTGGATCGAAGTGAGCGTGAAACCCACGGATGCCTGTCACAAGCAGTGAAGCAGCTCGATGCGGCTCATTCGGCCAAGGTCATCTGGCTCAAGGACAAGAAGCCGGCCAGAGAGGCCGTCAAGGTTCGTTCTCTGCAGGCCAAGTAACCCCATGGCAGGGCAACAACGGGATCTTTTTCAACAGGATCCGACCCTGGCGGTTGTCGCATTGGATTAAGCCACTTAGGCTTCGGGCATCTCTGGAGATGCCCGATGCCGTTTCGTTATTTCGTCAAACAACTGCTCTTGCCGCCCGGCATTCTTTTATTGCTGTTGCTCGCCGCCTGGTGGTTGCGCCGCTCGCGGCCGCGACTGGCCGGAGTGTGCTTCGCCATTGGCTTTGGCGGCCTCTGGCTGATGAGCCTGCCGGTGGTCGTGCAGTGGGGCGCCAAGGCGCTCGAACGCCAGCCGCCGTTGGCCCGCGAAGAGTGGGCGACGCTGGCGCAGCGTGCCGATGCGATTGTGGTGCTGGGTTCGGGGCGTGAGCGTGGCGATCTGGCCTGGGGCGACGATCAGCCGACCGGTATCGGGCTTGAACGCCAGCGCTACGCGGCGCGTCTGGCGAAGGCGTCTGGCCTGCCGATTCTGACCAGTGGCGGCCTGCATTACGGTACGCCGCCGACCGAGGCCAAGTTGATGGCTGATTCGTTGCGCGATGACTTCGGCGTGACGGTGCGTTGGCAGGAAGGCGAAAGTCGCACCACTTGGGAAAACGCCAAATTCAGCGCCGACATGTTGCTGCCGCAAGGGATCAAACGTGTCGTCGTGGTCACGCAGGCGTGGCATATGCCGCGTTCGGTCTGGAGTTTTCAGCAGGCGGGATTTGAAGTGGTGCCGGCGCCGGTTGGCTTTTTAGGCACTGACAACGCCCGGCCTTTTGGAGGCTGGTTGCCGGAGTTCAAGTCGATCTGGCAGAGCGGGCAGTTGCTTAACGAGGCGGTGGGGCAGGTGGGGTATTCGTTGTTTTACCGATGAAACCCTGACTCTGTGACCGCCGGCATATTGTGGCGAGGGAGCTTGCTCCCGCCCGGCTGCGAAGCAGTCGCAACCCGGCGTACGCGATCTCTTTGACATAGCGCGTTCCAGGGATTTGGGGCCTGCTGCGCAGGCCAGCGGGAGCAAGCTCCCTCGCCACAGGGTAGTCGCCAGACCTCAGAGGGTTTTCGACATCCGGTTCGCCATCAGTGCCCAGCCAAACAGCAACAGGCACAGCACGATCAGCGGCCACGACCGCCATTGCAGGTAAGGCGTCAGGTTGTGCATCGGCACCACTTCGCCGTACAGCACGCCCTGTTCGAACTGCGGAATCTGCTCGGTGATCTGCCCGAACGGGTTGATCAGGCCGGTCACGCCGTTATTGGTCGCGCGGATCATCCAGCGGCCGGCTTCCAGCGCGCGCATCTGCGCCATCTGCAGATGTTGCAGCGGGCCGATCGAAGTGCCGAACCAGGTGTCGTTGCTGATCGTCAGCAACAGATCGCTGCGTGCCGACAGCCCGGCGGCAAATTCCGGGTAGACCACTTCGTAGCAGATGAACGGTGCTATCTGATAACCCTTGGCCTGCAACAACGCCTGATCGGACGGGCCACGAGCGAAGTCGGACATCGGCAAGTCGAAGAATGCGATCAGTCCGCGCAGCACGTCCTGCAAGGGTACGTATTCGCCGAACGGCACCAGTTTCTGCTTGAGATACGTGCCATCGCCTTCGCCCACCACGGTGATGCCGTTGTAGAAGCGGCGTTCGTGGTGCACGGTCTGGCGAATCGGTACGCCGGTGATCAACGCCGATTTACGCTCGGCGGCGAACGTGCCCATCATCGTCAGGTAGCCCTCGGCGGACTCCTTGAGCACCGGCACGGCGGTTTCCGGCCAGATCAGCAGGTCGACCGGTTTGGAACGGAAACTCAGATCGCGGTACAACGCCAGTTGCGCGTTGAGCTCGGCCGGGTCCCATTTCATGCTTTGCGCGACGTTGCCCTGAATCGCGGCGACCGTCAGCGGTGCACCGGACGGACTGGTCCAGGCGTGGCCTTTCAACGCGATCCCCGCCGCCCAAGGGCCAACGAGCAGCAACACACCGGCGGCGATAAAGCCCTTGCGACGAGCCTGCAACAGGCGCGGCGCGTTGTAGATCAACGCTGCCGTCAACGCCAGCACGAACGACACCAGCCACATGCCGCCGACTGGCGCGAGTCCCGACAGCGGGCCGTCGAGCTGGCTGTAACCGGAATACAACCAAGGGAAACCGGTGAGGAACCAGCCGCGGAACGCTTCCTGGCCGACCCACAGCGCAGCGAACGCCAACGCATCGGCCAGCGGTGCTTCGTTACGGCGCAACCAGCGCGCCCATAGCCAGGCAGGCAGGGCGAAGAACCAGGCAATCGCCGCCGTGAACAGCAGCATCAGGAACCCGGCCAGCAATACCGAAGCGCCGCCGAAATGGTGAATGCTGTAATAGATCCAGCTGGTGCCGGCGCCGAACAGGCCGAAGCCGAAGCACCAGCCACGGCCCAGCGCCTGACGCGGGTTCAGTTCACGCAAACCGGCATAGAACAGACCGACCGCCAGCAACGCCAGCGGCCAGATGTTGAACGGAGCAAGAGCGAACGTGGTGATTGCACCGGCCGCCACGGCCAGCAGGTTACCGGGCCAGCCGGGGCGGGTTGTCCAGCGCATTTCAGTCCTTAGATTTCTTTACCGAGCAATTGGCGTGAGTCGCAGCAAATGAATCCGACGGCTGTCGGCGTTCAGGATGCGGAAACGATAGGCGCCGATTTCAGTGATTTCGTTGCGTTTTGGCAAGTGCCCGAACGCGCTCATCACCAGGCCGCCAACGGTATCGAACTCGTCGTCGGAGAATTCGCTGTCGAAGAACTCGTTGAAGTTCTCGATTGGCGTCAGCGCCTTGATCAGGAAATCACCGCTGGGCAGCGGCTTGATGTAGCTGTCTTCTTCGACGTCGTGTTCGTCTTCGATGTCGCCGACGATTTGCTCGAGCACGTCTTCGATGGTCACCAGACCCGCCACGCCGCCGTATTCGTCGATGACGATGGCCATGTGGTTGTGGTTGGCGCGAAATTCACGCAGCAACACGTTCAGGCGCTTGGACTCCGGCACGAAGGTGGCCGGGCGCAGCAGGTCCTTGATGTTGAAGCTGTCGCCGTTTTCCTTGAGGATCAGCGGCAGCAAGTCCTTGGCCAGCAACACGCCCATCACGTCATCGTGGCTTTCGCCAATCACCGGATAGCGCGAGTGGGCCGAGTCGACCACGGCAGGGAGGAATTCGCGGGGTGTCTGGGTCGCCTTGATGCTGATCATCTGCGAGCGCGGCACCATGATGTCGCGAACTTGCAGGTCAGCCACTTGAATGGCGCCTTCGACGATGGCCAGCGCTTCGCTGTCCAGCAATTTGTTCTGATGTGCATCGCGCAGCAGCTCAAGCAGCTCCTGACGGTTCTTCGGCTCGTGGGCAAAAGCCTGGGTGAGTTTACCCAGCCATGACTTCTGCCCGTTGCTCGATCGATCTTCGCTCATAGCGATTACTCTGAATCCTTTGTTGTAACGATGGGGGAGTGTTCGGTTTCGTCGTCCGCGTACGGATCGGGAAAGCCCAGTTCAGCAAGCAACTCGCGTTCCAGTGCTTCCATTTCCTCGGCTTCTTCGTCATCTATATGGTCGTAACCGAGCAGATGCAAGCAGCCGTGAATGACCAGATGTGCCCAGTGGGCGTTGAGTGCCTTGCCCTGCTCGGCGGCCTCGCGTTCGACCACCGCCACGCAGATCACCAGATCACCGAGCAGCGGGATGTCAAGAAACTCGTCAGGCACTTCGGCCGGGAACGACAGGACGTTGGTCGCGTAATCCTTGTGACGCCAGGTGTGATTGAGTTCGCGGCCTTCTTCCTCGTCGACCAGACGAATGGTCATCTCCGAGTCGGCGGTGCGCTGGCGCAGGGCCAGTTCGCACCATTGGCGCAATTCGGTTTCACTCGGCGCCGACGCTTCGGTGGCAATTTGCAGATCCAGCTCAAGCATCGCGTGGGGCTTCCTTTGGCGCATCGGCGCGGCTTTCGAAGCGCTCGTAGGCTTCGACAATCCGCTGCACCAATGGATGGCGCACCACGTCTTTAGGCTGGAAGTGAGTGAAGCTGATGCCCGGCACGTCTTTGAGCACTTCGATCACATGATGCAGGCCGGACTTGGTGCCGCGTGGCAGGTCGACCTGGGTGATGTCGCCGGTGATAACCGCGGTGGAGCCGAAGCCGATCCGGGTGAGGAACATCTTCATCTGCTCGACCGTGGTGTTCTGGCTTTCGTCGAGAATGATGAAGCTGTTGTTCAGCGTGCGACCGCGCATGTAAGCCAGCGGAGCGACTTCGATCACTTGCTTCTCGATCAGCTTGGCCACGTACTCGAATCCGAGCATCTCGTAGAGTGCGTCATAGAGCGGGCGCAGGTACGGGTCGATCTTCTGTGCGAGGTCACCGGGCAGGAAGCCGAGCTTTTCGCCCGCTTCGACCGCCGGACGCACCAGCAGGATGCGCCGTATCTGCTCGCGTTCCAGCGCATCGACAGCGCAGGCCACGGCCAGATAAGTCTTGCCGGTACCGGCCGGGCCAATGCCGAAGTTGATGTCGTTGCCGAGGATTTCCTTCACGTAGCGCAGCTGATTCAGGCCGCGCGGGCGAATCATGCCTTTTTTGGTGCGCAGGGCGACGGACGGTTCGGCAGGAGAGTGGTTGTCCATCTGCTCGACGGCTGATTCCTGAAGGAACAGGTGCACCAGGTCCGGCGACAGCTCGGTCCCCTTGGTTTCCCTATACAGGCGGCGCAGCAGGTTTTCCGCAGATGTGGTGAGCTTGGGGTCGCCGATCAGCTCGAACTGGTTTCCGCGGTTGCGGATCTCGATGGTCAGGCGCTGTTCGATCAAGCGCAAATGCTCGTCGAATTGCCCGCACAGATTGGCGAAGCGGCGAGCCTCAAAGGGCTCGAGAATAAAACGATGTGGTTCGATGGGTGCGTTCAAGGTCGTATTTAGCCGCCCTGGGGCAATTAAGATGAAATCAAGGATAACGCCAGTGGCTTGGGTGCGAAAGCTCTTAAATGAGCCAGCCGACAACCGTGGCGAGGGAGCTTGCTCCCGCTGGAGCGCGGAGCGCTCCCAAATCGACCTGACACTATTTTCAGAAAGATCGACGTGCCTGATTTGCGGTTGCTACACCAAGCGGGAGCAAGCTCCCTCGCCACACAGGCATCTCTGGTGCCTGGCGGTTATTGAACCAGCGAGCCGCGCAGCGAGTGCGGTTGCGCCGCGTCGATGTGCACGTCGGCGAACTGGCCGATCAGGGTCGGATTGTCGCAGCGGAAGTTGACGATACGGTTATTCTCGGTGCGCCCTTGCAGCTCGCCCGGATCTTTCTTCGAATAATCGGTCACCAGAATGCGCTGGATCGAACCGACCATTTGTCGGCTGATCTCGAAGCCCTGCTGATTCAAACGATGTTGCAGCGCGTTGAGGCGTTCTTTCTTCAATTCTTCCGGGGTGTCGTCGGCCAGATCGGCGGCGGGCGTGCCCGGGCGTTGGCTATAAACGAAGGAATAGGAGAAGTCGAAGCCGACATCGGCAATCAGCTTCATGGTCTGTTCGAAGTCTTTTTCGGTTTCACCCGGGAAGCCCACGATAAAGTCCGAACTGATGCAGATCCCCGGCACGGCGGCGCGCAGTTTGCGCAGCTTGGACTTGTACTCCAGCGCCGTGTGGTTGCGCTTCATCGCCGCGAGGATCCGGTCGGAGCCCGACTGCACCGGTAAATGCAGGTGCTTGACCAGCTCCGGTACTTCGGCGTGGGCCTGAATCAGGCTGTCGGAGAATTCCAGCGGGTGCGAGGTGGTGTAGCGGATGCGATCGATGCCATCGACGGCAGCGACCACGCGAATCAGCTCGGCCAGATCGGCCAGACGACCGTCGTGGGTCAAGCCGCGATAGCCGTTGACGTTCTGCCCCAGCAGGGTCACTTCGCGCACGCCGTGTTCGGCGAGGTGGATGATCTCGGCGATCACGTCGTCAAATGGCCGGCTGACTTCTTCGCCACGGGTATACGGCACCACGCAGAACGTGCAGTACTTGCTGCAGCCTTCCATCACCGACACATAGGCGCTCGGCCCATCGATACGCGGCTCGGGCAGGTGGTCGAACTTTTCGATTTCCGGGAACGAGACGTCGACCTGCGGCAGTTTGGTGAGACGCGCGGCGTCAATCATCTCCGGCAGACGGTGCAGGGTCTGCGGGCCGAACACCACGTCGACGTAAGGGGCGCGATCACGAATTGCCGCGCCTTCCTGACTGGCCACGCAACCGCCGACGGCGATGACCATGTCCGGGTTGGCCAGTTTCAGCTCGCGCCAGCGGCCCAGTTGCGAGTACACGCGGTCCTGGGCACGTTCGCGGATCGAGCAAGTGTTGAGCAGAATCACGTCGGCGTCTTCCGCGCGTGCGGTGACTTCCAGGGCCTGATGGTCGCCCAGCAGATCGACCATGCGCGAGCTGTCGTACTCGTTCATCTGGCAACCGTGGGTTTCGATGTAAAGCTTCTTGGCCATGGAATAGTGTCGTCACGTGATTCAAAGAACCGCGCATTATAGGGAACAAGCCGTCAGGTTCCTACCGCTGTGCGTCCGGTGGCTATGCTATAGTTCGCGCCCTCATTTTTCTCCCCGATGTTATCCGTCCGCCATGACCAAACGCGAAGCTCCAATCTACAAGGTGATATTCCTCAACCAGGGCCAGGTGTTCGAAATGTACGCCAAGCAGATCTATCAAAGTGATCTGTGGGGCTTTCTGGAAGTGGAAGAATTCGTCTTTGGCGAGCGCACGCAAGTGGTCGTCGACCCGAGCGAAGAGAAGCTCAAGGCGCAGTTCGAAGGCGTGGTGCGCAGCTTTGTGCCGATGCACTCGATCGTGCGCATCGACGAAGTGGAACGTCTGGGCACCCCGAAAATCAGCGAAGCCCGCGGCGCGGTCGGCAATGTGATGCCGTTTCCGATGCCGATGCCTGAGAAGTAACAGTAGATTCTGCATTGGAATGAGTGTGTGGCGAGGGAGCTTGCTCCCGCTGGGGTGCGAAGCAGCCCTGAACGCCGCGACCCTGACCGGACTGACGCACTGCATTCTCCGGTTTTACGACTGCTGCGCAGTCGGGCGGGAGCAAGCTCCCTCGCCACAGGGGGGCCTTATGGCAGCGGTGAGAACGGCGTACGCCCATCGGCGCTCTGCAGTTCCATCAGATATTTGCGGAAGATCTGCCCCAGCACCTGAGTAGCCGTTTCGAGATCTTCGCGGGACATTTTTTCCGAGACTTCGTCGGCAGTGTCCAGCGCGTCTTCGGCGCCGTTGACCGCAGCCATCTTAAGCACGATGTAGGCCTGGATATTGTTGGCCTGCACGCCTTCGCCGTGGAAGAACATGGTGCCGAGCTTGAACTGTGCCTGCGCGTGGCCTTGCAGCGAGGCTTTTTCGAAGTAGCTCAGGGCTTGATTGAGGTCGCGCGGCGTGTTCTTGCCGTCATAGTAGAACTCACCCAACTCGTATTGCGCTTGTGCATCCCCTTCGTCCGCCGCTTTCTGGCAGGCGGCCAGTGCCTGCGTGACGTCTTGCGGCTGAGTATTGAGGGTGCAACGACCCATCGCCGGGATCAACAACGAGTTGCCGCCTGCTTGTGCATGCGCGAGCAGGGGCTGAAGGAGCAACAGGCAGCCCAATGCAAGGGTGCGGCCGGTGCGGTTCATGGGAATCGACTTACCTCTGAAGGGCACGCGGACCCGTCGAGGGATCCAATAAGCGCGCATTATGAAATAAGCAGGGCCATCCTTACAAAGTCTTTACTCGTTTTTCTGCTGCGTGGGGAATATATCGCCCACTTCTGCGTACATTTTTAGCAGACGCGTCGGAAAAACCGTGCAGATGTAGGTGAAAGCTGACGCTGGCGATAGCCAACGTCAGCGGGGGCGGTGCTTACTTCAGTGCGGCGAAGGCGCGCTCGGCGGCGTCCAGGGTCAGTTTCAACTCGGCTTCGCCGTGGGCAATTGAGGTGAAACCGGCTTCGAAGGCGCTCGGCGCCAGGTACACGCCGCCTTCGAGCATCAGGTGGAAGAAGCGACCAAACAGTGCGGCATCGCTGGCCATCACGTCTTCGAAGGTGACGATGTCGTCGGCGCCGCTGAAGTACAGGCCGAACATGCCGCCGGCCTGGGTGGTGACGAACGGAATGCCCGCCGCATCGGCGCGCTGTTGCAAGCCGTCGAGCAGCCGCGTGGTGTAGTCGGTCAGTTCGGCGTGGAAACCCGGGCGGCTGATCAGGCGCAGGGTGGTCAGACCGGCCGCCATCGCCAGCGGGTTGCCCGACAAGGTGCCGGCCTGATACACCGGGCCCAGTGGCGCAATGCGCTCCATGATGTCGCGCTTGCCACCAAAGCAACCCACTGGCATTCCGCCGCCGATGATCTTGCCGAAGGTGGTCAGGTCGGGAGTCACGCCGTAATGCGCCTGGGCGCCACCGAGGGCAACACGGAAACCGGTCATCACTTCGTCGAAAATCAGCACCACGCCATGTTGGTCGCACAGCGAGCGCAGGCCTTCTAGGAAGCCCGGCGCTGGCGGCACACAGTTCATGTTGCCGGCCACCGGCTCGACGATGATGCACGCCACGTCCTGGCCAACTTCAGCGAGCATGGTTTCAACCGCGCCGATGTCGTTGAATGGCAGGGTCAGGGTGTGTTTGGCGAATGCCGCCGGCACGCCGGCCGAACTCGGTACACCTTGGGTCAGCGCGCCGGAGCCGGCCTTGACCAGCAGGCTGTCGGAGTGACCGTGGTAGCAGCCTTCGAATTTGAGGATGCTGTCGCGGCCGGTGTAACCACGGGCCAGACGGATCGCACTCATGGTCGCTTCGGTGCCGGAGCTGACCATGCGCACCATGTCCATCGATGGCACCAGCGAGCAGACCAGATCGGCCATCTCGGTTTCCATCGCAGTCGGCGCGCCGTACGACAAGCCGTGTTGCAGCTGATTGCGTACCGCGTCGAGCACGTCCGGATGGCTATGGCCGAGGATCATCGGCCCCCACGAACCGACGTAATCGACATAACGCTTGTCGTCTTCGTCGGTGACATAGGCGCCTTCGGCGTGTTTGAAGAACAGCGGCGTGCCGCCCACGCTCTTGAACGCGCGGACCGGTGAGTTGACGCCACCGGGAATGTGTTTCTGGGCATTGGCAAACAGGGTTTCGGAACGAGACATGATCGGGCTCTCAATCTTCAGGATTTGGCGAATTATTTACGCAGCAGTTCGTTGAATGCGCGGGCGCGGCGGGTCACTTCGGCGCCGCTGTCGGCGCCGAACAGGCCATGAATCACCGCGAGCAGATCGACACCGTGTTCGACCAGTGGCGCGGCGTTTTCCAGGGTGATGCCGCCAATCGCGCAGACGGGCAGGTGCAGCGTGCGTTTGGCCTCGGCGAGCAGTTCGAGGCTGCACGTCGGCGCACCGGGCTTGGTATTGGAATTGAAGAAACGGCCGAAGGCGACGTAGCTGGCGCCTTCTTTGGCGGCCTGTTCGGCCAGCGCGATTTGCGCGTGGCAGGTCGAGCCGATGATGGCTTTAGAACCGAGCAGGGCGCGGGTCGGTGACAGCGGGCCGTCGGTCTGGCCCAGGTGCACGCCGACGTTGAGGCGCGCGGCCAGTTCGGCGTCATCGTTGATGATCAGCTGCGTCTTGTAGCGTTCGCACAGGTTGCGCAGTGCTTCGGCCTCGCGCAGGCGGCGGGCCTCGTCGCTGCTCTTGTCGCGGTATTGCAGCAGGGTGACGCCGCCTTCCAGCGCCGCCTCGACATAAGACAGAAACTTGCCGGCCAGCAGTTGGCTGTCGGTAATGGCATACAGGCCACGTAGTTTCATCAGGCAGACCTCACGACGTTACGAGCAGAAATCCAGCGGCAGGCGACGCGGGACGAACTGGCCTTTGCCCAGTTGTTCGGCATCGCGCAGGGTCCGCCAAGTGTAATCCAGGGCACTGCGCACGGCGCTGGCCAGGTGTTCGCCCTGAGCCAGGCGCCCGGCCAG
Source organism: Pseudomonas sp. SWRI99 (assembly GCF_014270125.1). NCBI lineage: Bacteria > Pseudomonadati > Pseudomonadota > Gammaproteobacteria > Pseudomonadales > Pseudomonadaceae > Pseudomonas > Pseudomonas sp. SWRI99. The sequence continues at coordinate 75,902 of NZ_JABWQR010000020.1, forward strand.
CGCACTGGCGAGGGTGCAGCCGGAGCCGTGATAGCTGCCCGGCAGGCGCTGGCAGATGAAGGTTTCGCGCAGACCGTCGCGGCTGTACACGCGGTTGTGGATTTCAGTTTCGTCGCCGTGGCCGCCGGTGATCAGCAGGTTTTTGACGAACGGCAGGAGTTTTTCCGCGCACTCATCCGCGGTGCCTTCGGGCAGTTCGGCGAGGATGCGGGCTTCAGGAAGATTGGGGGTGGCAATGATCGACAGCGGCAGCAGACGCTCGCGCATCGCATAGCCGACCTCGTCCTTGCCCAGGCGTCCGCCGCCGCCGGCACGCAGTACCGGGTCGCAAACGACGGGCAGGTGCGGGTGCGCCGAAAGCAGTTCGACCACCGTGTCGACCATCGCCAGCGAACCGAGCATGCCCAGTTTCACCGCCGCGACTTCGGAGTCGTTGAGCACGGCATTGGCCTGGGCCAAGACCCACTCGCGATCGAGGACGCGAAAGTCAGTGACGTTGACGGTGTCTTGCACGGTCAGGGCGGTGACGGCCGGAGCCGCATGGCAACCCTGCGCGAGCAAGGCTTCGATATCTGCCTGCAAGCCGGCGCCACCACTGGGGTCGTGGCCGGAGAGACAGAGGACAACGGGGCGGGAGCTGTAGATATTCATGGTGCGCGAGCTTACCACCAAAGCTGATTTTCGGGTTCAGTACTGACGGTGTTTGCGAGCAGATTGTCGGACAACACTGTAGCTACCATTGTGGCGAGGGAGCTTGCTCCCGCTGGGTTGCGAAGCAGCCCCCTGCATTTATTCCGGCGCAGCGCATTTACAGGTTTTACGACTGCTGCGCAGCCGAGCGGGAGCAAGCTCCCTCGCCACAAAAGCGGATCGCATTGATCTTCCTGACCAATCCAACAGCTCTAGCCCGGTGCTTTGCTCTGAAACGCCCGTTCTAGAGCCTTTGTAGGAAAAATTTCAATGGTGCTCAATGGCCATCAACGGCTATGCTAGTCTGGATCCAAACCAATAACAGGTAATACCGGTTTTACGTCTACTCAAAGGGAATGGGGGGCTTCCTGACACAACCGGACGAGCCACGCTGGGGCTTCAATGCGCTATTTGCTGATGTTGCTGTTCTGCTTGCCCCTCCTGGCGAGCGCCGTCGAATTCGACGAATTCACCCAGAGCCTGCCTCTGGGCCGGTCGCTGCAAGTGTTCGAAGACCCCAGCGGTCAGGCGAGCATTGCCGATGTTCGCGCGCAAGCCGCCGCCGGCCAGTTCAAACCGCACGATAAAGCCACGCTCAACGCCGGTTATTCGCGTTCGGCGTTCTGGCTGAAAATCGATTTGCATTACCGACCAAGCAACCCCGCCGCCCAGCGCACCTGGCTGCTGGAGCTGGCGTATCCACCGCTCGACCATCTCGACCTGTACCTGGCCGATGCCCAGGGCGATTATCGTCTGGTCCGCCAGACCGGCGACGCCTTGCCCTTCGCCAGCCGTGAGATCCGCCAGAACAACTACCTGTTCGACCTTGCGTTCAAGGCGGATCAACAGCAGACCGTGTACCTGCGACTGGCCAGTGAAGGCTCGATTCAGGCACCGGTAACGTTGTGGTCGAGTACCGCGTACCTCGAAGACCAGCCGGTGCGCCTGTATGTGCTGGGTATCATTTATGGCGTGCTGCTGGGGATGCTGGTCTATAACCTGTTCATCTTCCTGAGCGTGCGCGACACCAGCTACCTCTATTACATCTTCTACATTGCTTCGTTCGGCCTTTATCAGCTGTCGGTGAACGGCGCGGCGGTGGAGTACTTCTGGCCCGACAACCCGTGGTGGGCGAACGCTGCGACACCGTTCTTCATCGGTTGCGCAGGCTTGTTCGGCAGTCAGTTCGCGCGCAGTTTTCTGCAGACCAAGACCCACAGCCGCTGGCTCGACCGATTGCTGATGGCCCTGATTGCGTTTGGCGCGTTGGTGGTCGGTCTGTCGCTGATGGCCAGTTACGCACTGGCGTTGCGCCTGGCGACGACGCTGGCGTTGACCTTTACCATCGTTATTTTCGCCGCCGGTCTGCTGGCTTGGTGGCGGGGCTTGCGCGTGGCCCGTTACTTCATCATCGCCTGGTCGGCGTTTCTGCTCGGCGGCATCGTCAACACATTAATGGTGCTCGGTCTACTGCCCAACGTGTTCCTGACCATGTACGCCAGCCAGATCGGCTCGGCCATCGAAGTGGCGCTGCTGTCGCTGGCGTTGGCCGACCGCATCAACGCGATGCGCGAGCAACAGGCGCAGACTTTATACGACGCCGGGCAGAAACTTGAAGTGCTCAACCAGCAACTGGCCCACAGCAACAAGCTCAAGGACGAATTCCTCGCGACCCTGACCCACGAGCTGCGCACGCCGATGAACGGTGTGATCGGTTCGCTGGAGCTGATGCAAACCGTCGAGATGGACGCAGAACTTGAGCAGTATCAACAGACCGCCGCCGGTTCCGCGCGGGACATGATGCGTATGGTCAACGGCATCCTCACACTCACCGAATTGCAGGCCGGCAAGCTTACAGCGACGTCGGCCAGTTTCAGCCTGCGCGGTGTCATTGAAGCACTACGCACGCAGTTCGCGGGCAACGCGGCGAGCAAGTCGCTGGACTTCAAGGTCGAGGTGCTGCCGACTCTGCCGGATCGCCTGCTCGGCGACAGTGCAAAACTGGCGCAATGCCTGGAGTGCCTGCTCGATAACGCGATCAAATTCACGCGGGTCGGCGGGCTGGCGTTGCGGGTGACCGGCAAGCCCTCGACCGGCAATCGTCTGGCGCTGTCGTTCGCGGTGATCGACAGCGGCATCGGTTTCTCCGATCTGGGTGAGGCGACGCTGTATCAGCGTTTTTTCCAGCTCGACGGCTCCATGACCCGCGAGTACGGCGGGCTGGGCGTTGGCCTGGCGATCTGTCGGCAGTTGGTTGAATTGCTCGGTGGCAAGCTTACGCACCGTTCCGAGCCGGGCAGCGGCAGTCGCTTTCAACTGGACGTCGAATTTGCGCTGCCGCTGGTCGAGACGGCGCCAGCACCGACGCGTGATTGCGCACGGGCACCGCAGGACTGCACGGTGCTGCTGGTCGACGACAACAGTGTCAATCAACTGGTGATGCGCGGCATGTTGCTCAAGCTCGGTTTTCGCGTACGCAGCGCCGACAACGGCGTGGCGGCGCTGGACTGCCTGCAGCGCGAAACCTTCGATGCCGTGTTGATCGATTGCCAGATGTCCCGCCACGAGGGCGCGTCGTTGTGCTGCCAGATTCACGCCTTGCCCGGCTGCGCCGATGTGCCGGTGTTCATGCTGGCGTTGACGGCTGACCGTGAACCTTGCGCTCCTGACGCGGCCATCGACTATCTGCACAAACCGGTGAAATTCGAGGATTTGCAGGCTGCGCTGGAGCGTCGGGTGCTTAGCTGTTGATGGGGTAAAAGCGCCGCAAAAACGGCGCATATGACGCTTTGTTCAAAAAAGCACCAGTGCTTAACTGGTGGCATTGCTGAACAAGGAGCCCTGCCATGAACCTGCATCAGTTCGCCGAAACCCACGAAGTCACCAACCAGCCACCGTCGCTGGACGGCACCAACCTGTACCGCATCGACCTGCCTCTACAGGAGTGGTCGCGGCGGTTCGGCGCCGGTTGGGCCGAGTCGCGGATCGACGCCTACGGCGCACTCGCCGGTGGCCCGCTGATGGAAGCCGGGTTCCTTGCCAACCAGAACAAACCGGTGTTCGCCAGCCATGACCGCTACGGACATCGTATCGATCTGGTCGAATTTCACCCGGCTTACCACGAGCTGATGCGCACCGCGATCGAACATGGCCTGACCTCGCTGCCGTGGGCTCATCCGCAGGAAGGCGCGCATGTCGCCCGCGCGTCGATGACCTATCTGCACAGCCAGGCGGAGGCCGGCAGCGGTTGCCCGCTGACCATGACCTTCGCCAGCGTGCCGGCCTTGCGCTTGCAGCCAGAGCTGGCCGAACAGTGGCTGCCGAAAGTCCTTGCTACAGAATACGATCCGCGCAATGTCGGCATGGCGCACAAGACCGGCGTGACCATTGGCATGGCGATGACCGAAAAACAGGGCGGCACCGACGTACGCGCCAACACCACCAAGGCGTATCCGGTCGGCACCAGCGGCCCGGGCCAGGCGTATGAACTGGTCGGACACAAGTGGTTCTGTTCGGCGCCGATGTGCGATGCGTTTCTCACCCTGGCGCAGACCGACAAGGGCTTGAGTTGCTTCCTGCTGCCGCGTCATCGCCCGGACGACACGCGCAATCAGTTCTACATCCAGCGCCTGAAAAACAAACTCGGCAACCAGTCCAACGCCTCCAGTGAAGTGGAGTTTCGTGGCGCGCTGGCATGGATGGTTGGCGAAGAAGGGCGCGGCGTGCCGACGATCATTGAAATGGTTGCGATGACTCGCTTCGATTGTATGGTCGGTTCCAGCTCGCTGATGCGTCAGGCGCTGACCCAGGCCAGCCATCACTGTGCACACCGCACGGTCGGCGGCAAATTACTCAGCGAACAGCCATTGATGCAGAACGTACTCGCCGATCTGGCGCTCGAAAGCGAGGCCGCGTTGGCGCTGAGCCTGCGCATGGGCAAGGCGCTGGATCATCTGGATGATCGCCACGAAGCACAATTCGCGCGGCTGGTGACGGCGGTGGGCAAATACTGGATCTGCAAGCGGGCGCCGGGAATGATCAACGAAGCGGCGGAATGCATGGGCGGTGCCGGCTATGTCGAGGACAGCATCCTGCCGCGCCTGTACCGCGAAGCGCCGGTGAACTCGACGTGGGAAGGCTCTGGAAATGTTCAGTGTCTGGACGTGCTCCGCGCGCTGTCGAAAGAGCCGGGTGTGCTGGACGTGTTGTTCAGCGAATTGGGTGACGGGCATGGCGATAAGCGTCTGGCGGCGCATATCCAGCAATTGCAGGCGCAGTTCAAGGACACCAGCGACATTCAGTATCGGGCGCGGCAGTTGACCGAAGACATTGCCCTCGGTTTGCAGGCCAAACTGTTGCTCGAGGCCGGTAACGCGGCGGTGAGTGATGCGTTCATTGCCAGCCGCTTGAGCGGTGGCGGCCGCGGCTACGGCGCGTTGCCGCGTGGGCTGGATGTCGAAGCTCTCGTCGCCCGCTCGACTCCACAGCTTTTCTGACCTCAATTTTCCCGACACCACAAAACCCTGTGGGAGCTGGCTTGCCAGCGATGGCGGTCTGTCAGTCAACATCAATGTTGAATGTGACGGCCTCATCGCTGGCAAGCCAGCTCCCACAGGGATTCGGGTTACCTGAAAGATTTCGGTACACCCACAACGCCACTGTTCCCGTGAGACCACGATGCAGGCAAGATGAAGCTCTGCAAGTCAGAACACAGGAAGCTGATCGTGACCGAAGCGTTTATTGTCGTTCAAACCGCCGAACAAGCCGTGGATCGCCTCGCCGAGTTGCATGAGCGGGCCACCACGGCGCTGAACTCGGCGCTCAAGCGTTACCTCAAGGATCGCGTCGAACCCGACGCTGCACAGCGTGCCCTGTTTCGTTATCCCGAGCTGCGTCTGACCTACCATTGCCAGGGCGAAGTCCCGCAGACCACCCGCGCTTACGCCAAGGTGCAATTGCCGGGCACTTACAGCGTCACCGTCACCCACCCGGCAGCATTCCGCAAATACCTGCTCGAACAACTGACACCGTTGATGCACGACTTCACCGTGACCGTCGAAGTCGGCGTCAGCCAGCAGAACATTCCGTATCCGTATGTGGTCGAGCAGGGCGATGAACTGGCCGGTTCCGGCGTTACCGCCGCGGTGCTGGCGCGGGTGTTCCCGAGTACCGACCTGTCCGCTGCGACCGACGGCATTGCCGACGGCCTCTACGACTGGGAAAACACCGATCCGCTGCCACTGGCACTGTTCGACGCTGCGCGCGTGGATTTCTCGCTGCGCCGCTTGGTGCATTACACCGGCAGCGACTGGCGTCATGTGCAGCCATGGATTCTGTTGACCAACTATCACCGTTACGTCGACCAGTTCATCGTCCATGGCCTGGAACAATTGCGCCGCGACCCGCGTTTCGTGCGCATGGTCTTGCCGGGCAACGTGATCATCGAGAAGGGCATGGATCACGGCGAGGCGTCGGCGATTGCCGCCGGTGTGGTCTGGCACCGTTACCAGATGCCGGCGTATCACCTGATCGCCAGCGATGGCCATGGGGTGACCCTGGTGAATATCGGCGTCGGCCCGTCCAACGCCAAGAACATCACCGACCACCTGGCCGTTTTGCGCCCGCATTGCTGGCTGATGATTGGTCACTGCGGCGGCCTGCGTCAGTCGCAGACCATCGGCGACTACGTGCTGGCCCACGCCTATATGCGCCGTGACGGCATTCTCGATCGTGTGGTGCCGCCGAACATTCCGATCCCGGCACTGGCCGAAGTGCAAATGGCGCTGCAACAGGCGGCTGCGAACGTTACTGGCGAGAAGGGCGACGACCTGAAGAAACGCCTGCGCACCGGCACCGTGCTGACCTACGACGACCGTAACTGGGAGTTGCGCTGGGCTCAGGAGCGACCACTGATCAACCTGTCCCGCGCGGTCGCCGTGGACATGGAAAGTGGCACGATCGCAGCGCAAGGTTATCGCCTGCGGGTGCCATACGGCACGCTGCTTTGCGTCTCGGACAAGCCGCTGCACAGCGAAATCAAACTGCCCGGCTCGGCCAACGCGTTCTATGAACGCGCGGTCAGCCAGCATTTGAAGATCGGCATCGAAGCGGTGGATCTGCTGCGCACCGAGCTCAACTCGCTGCACTCGCGCAAACTGCGCAGCTTCGACGAGCCGCCGTTCCGTTAACGGTTAATCGTGGTCATTTGGCGGTCGGGGCACTAGCATTGTCAGCCCTGATCGCCAGATGTTGTTCTGCCCATGTCTAGTCCCCCGCGTCCTCCTTCGCGCCGTCCCGGTGTGAAGCCGCCATCCTCTTCGCCACGCCGTGTCGCGAAAGCGCCGCCGGCCGAACCGAAACTGATCCTGTTCAACAAGCCGTTCGATGTGCTGACGCAGTTCAGCGACGGTGAAGGACGGGCGACGCTCAAGGATTACATCGATGTGCCGGGCATCTATCCGGCCGGGCGTCTGGACCGCGACAGCGAAGGGTTGCTGCTGCTGACCAACGATGGCCAGTTGCAGGCGCGGATTGCCGATCCGAAACATAAACTGGCGAAGACTTACTGGGTGCAGGTCGAAGGCGAGCCGACGGCCGAGCAGTTGCAGCGCTTGCGTGAGGGTGTCGAACTGAATGACGGCATGACTTTGCCCGCCGAAGCGCGGCAGCTGGATGAACCACAATTGTGGCCGCGCAACCCGCCGGTACGCTTTCGCAAAAGCGTGCCGACAAGCTGGCTGGAACTGGTGATTCGCGAAGGGCGCAACCGTCAGGTGCGGCGCATGACGGCGGCGGTCGGGTTGCCGACGTTGCGTCTGGTGCGGGTCAGGATCGGCGACTGGACCATCGAGGGCCTCGATCAGGGCCAGTGGAAAGAAGCGCCGGCGCGGTTATAGAGCGCCGGACTCGATCAGGCCGATCACCACACTCTTGATGATGAACGCGGCCACACCCAGGCCCAGTACGAAAAACAGAATGAACGAGCCGAACCGTCCGGCCTTGGACTTCTTCGCCAGATCCCAGACGATGAAACCCATGAAAATGATCAGGATGCTGACCAGACCGGTCATCATCCATTCTTCGAGCAGTGCTGGATCCATCGGCGATCTCCGGCGCGGGGGCAGGGCTGAAAGGGCGGCGGCGAGTATACGTCATGGTCGGTGGGGGTGGCATTGATCTGGGTCGCCTGTGCCGGCTTCTTCGCGAGCAAGCCCGCTCCCACATTTGGAATGCATTCCCCTGTGGGAGCGGGCTTGCTCGCGAAGGCGGTTTCAGCTGCGCAGATGAGTCAGCGGCAATTTGATCGTTCCCACGCTCTGCGTGGGAATGCAGCCCGGGACGCTCTGCGTCCCAATCACAAGATCGCAGCCTTCGGCAGCTCCTACAGGGACAGTGTTCAACTGCGCAGGTGGGTAAGCGGCAATTCCGTGCTGTTCAAAACCTGATTCAACACAAAACTCGACCGAACGCTCGTCACCCCGTCAATGCGGGTCAGATGCCCCAGCAGCAATTTCTGATAGTGATCCATATCCGGTACCACCACCTTTAACTGGTAATCGGCATCCACCCCGGTCACCAGGCTGCACTCCAGCACCTGCGGCAACGTGCGAATGGCTGCCTCGAAATTTTCGAAGCGCTCCGGTGTATGCCGGTCCATGCCGATCAGCACATACGCGGTCAGGCTCAGCCCGAGCATTTTTCGATCAAGCAGCGCGACCTGCCGCGAAATGTAGCCGTCGTCTTCCAGTTGCTTGACCCGACGCGAGCAAGGCGAGGGGGACAGACCGATGCGCTCGGCCAGCTCCTGGTTGGAGATGCGGGCGTCGCGTTGCAATTCCGCCAAAATGCTCAAGTCGTAACGGTCGAGTTTGCTCATCAATCTGTCCTTGGCTGTAACTATTGCGGCAGATTATCTATCCAGGGTTAAAAATTGCGCAAGTGGTGTTTATTTGAGCAATCTTCGCAATCATCTGTCGCGGCGTCCGGCCTATTCTTATCACCAGAATCACTGCTCGGTAACACAGTCCACGCGGCCCGCCCAATCCGGCCCGCCGCGGCCGCCACCCCCACCGGGGTTGTGCCGGCCCCCGAGCTGCACACTGTCCAGAAGACGGCGTGAGGTGAGCCGACGTCAAAAGCGTCGAGCCAGGACGAAGTTCTCTAAAAGGGAGGCCGACGGGTCTCCCTTTTTTCTTGCCTGCGATTTCATCTTGTCGCCTCAATAAATAAGTTACGCGACTGATAACCTGTTGCAGAACCCGGTGTACCGGTTTCGAGTCTTAGCAACAGGCCCTCCCAATGACAGGCTCTCGCGCCGTGAGGAAAAGCATGAATTCGCGTATCTGGCGTCTGGCCGGTGTTGGTTTGCTGTGTGTGAGTGTCAGTGCGCAAGCGCTTGCCGATGAGCCGCAGAATCGTGGCCCCGACAGCAATGGCCGTGGCCAGGATCATCAGGGCAACGGTCAGGGCCGTGGCGGCGAGCAGCCGCCGCGCGGGCAGAACAACGAGATCATTCGTGGCGACAACAGTCGTCAGTTCGAGCACAACGGCCAGTCTCATCAGAACGATGGGCAGTGGCAGAACCGCGACCATCCTGACAATCGGCCAGAGCCGCCCCGGCAACCGAACAACAATCTGTCGATTCAGCCGCGGCCCGATACCGTGCGCCAGACCGAGGAACCGCGTCAGGGCTACTACCGCGACGAGCGTCCGCAAAACGGTTACCACAATCAGCAGTGGCAGACCCGCCCTCGGCCCGATGACGACCGCTGGCCGGGGCGCCCGAACGGACATGGCAATGGCTGGGGACCAGGCCCGCAATATCGCCCGGGGCAGGTGATCGAGCGCTTCCCGGATCGCGATTACCGCGTGCCGTATCGCGGCCAGGATTACTTCTATTCCGGCGGCTACTGGTATCGCCCGCAAGGCCCGCGCTACATCGTCGTGCAGCCGCCGCGCGGGATCCGTATCCAGTATTTGCCCGATTATGCCCGTGAGGTGTGGATCGGCGGTTCGCTGTTATTTCTCGCCGCCGGCTCCTATTACGCCTATCAGCAAGCCACGCAGGATTACGTGGTGGTCGAACCGCCGGTGCAGCCGCCGCCACAATCTCAAGGCTATGACGTCGAGGCGTATCCGGCCAACGGCCAGTCGCCACAGCAGGTGCAGCAGGACGGTTACCAGTGCTACCAGTACGCCGTGCAACAAAGCGGTTTCGACCCGCGCACCGCGACCTACCAACCGGCGCCCGAAGTGGTCCAGACGTACCGTCAGGCGCAGGGCAATTGCCTGAGCAGTCGCGGCTATCAAGTCAGATAGAAGTAGCGGCAAGCTGCAAGCGGCAAGCTGCAAGCTACAAGCTACAAGCTACAAGCTACAAGCTACGAGCTACAAGCTTGAAGCTAATAGCTTGTAGCTGCCTTTATCGGGTCGGCGTGGACCAGCACCTCGGCCTTCGGATACTTCTTGTGAATCGCCGCCGCCGCTTGATCGCTGATGCCATGGGCGACTGACAGCGTCAGTTCGCCCGGCAGTTCCAGATGCAACTGCACAAACCAGTGATTACCGGAGATGCGGGTGCGCAAGTCATGCGCGCCCAGCACCCCAGGCACACTGCACGCCAGTTCGAGCATGTGCTGGCTGACATCGGTCGGCAGCTCCTCGTCCATCAACACTGAAAAGCTTTCCCGGGCGATCTGGACGGCACTCCATAGAATGTACGCGGCAATCCCCAGGCCGAACCACGCATCCAGTTGCGCAAAACCAAACCCGGCCAGCACCAGCGCAATCAGGATGCTGCCGTTGAGCAACATGTCCGAGCGGTAATGCAACGAATCGGCGCGCACGGCGTTGGAGCCGGTCTGCTTGATCACCCGATGCTGCAACATCAGCAACGCGGCGGTCAGCAGCAGCGAAAAAACGATCACGCCGATGCTCAGCCATGGCGCGCCAATCGGCTCTGGTGTTTTCAGACGCTCATAGGCCTGAAACGCGATCAGCAGCGCACTGCCACCGATGAACAAAGCCTGCGCCATGCCCGCCAGCGATTCGGCCTTGCCGTGGCCATAACGGTGATCGTCATCCGCCGGCCGCAAGGCGTAATGCACCGCGAGCAGATTGAGCAGCGAGGTGACGCCATCCAGCGCCGAGTCGGTGAGGCCGGCGAGCATGCTCACCGAACCGCTGAGCCACCAGGCAATCGCCTTGGCGACAATCAGCGTGCAGGCGACTGCGACCGAGGCGCGGGTCGCCAGCCGCAGCAGGCGGGCGTGTTCGGGGCTGGATGTCATTGAACTTCCTTTTTCAGGCGGCCGGTTGCAGGCCGAACATCGCCAGTTGCTGGGTGCTGCCCTTGTGTTGAATGAGGCGTGGGTCGTCGAGGGCCTTATTTATTTCAACGGCAGCTCTTCCCAGCTCGCTCTCAAGAATTGTCTGCAACTTTTGCTTATCGACCTGACCGTCCGCACCGATGGCTGGCTTGAGCTTGGCCGGGTCGATCTGCGCGGTGTGCCCCGGTTCGAAATAGATCGCGCCAGTGGCGAAATCGACGGCAAACGCGATCAGCCCCGGGATGATGTAAAACAGCAGGCCGACGGCATCGAGCGCGGCAATCGCCGGGTCGATCTTGCCGTCGATCTGGCCGCGACGGTCCGGGTAGAAAATCGAACCGCACGCAGTGATCTGCGTGAGCAGGGAAGCGACCAGAACACCGCCGATCAGGCGAGAGGGTAAGCGCATGGAAATGTCTCCTGAGAGCTGAACAATAACGGCTACTGTTTTGAGTTCAGACTACGCCAAACAGTTCGCCGTTATACTCGCCGATCTGTTTGGGAGCCAGCATGATTTCTTTGCCGATCGACGATGTTTTACCCGCCCTGCGTGAAGCCCTCGCGGCACGCCACGAAGCCGTACTCGAAGCACCGCCCGGTGCCGGTAAAACCACCCGCGTGCCGCTGGCCTTGCTCAATGAGGCGTGGCTGGCCGGGCAGACCATCGTCATGCTCGAGCCGCGGCGTCTGGCGGCGCGTGCGGCGGCGGAACGTCTGGCCAGTGAACTGGGCGAGAAGGTCGGTGAAACCGTCGGCTATCGCATTCGCCTGGACAGCAAGGTCGGCCCCAAGACACGTATCGAAGTGGTTACCGAAGGCATTCTGACCCGGCGTTTGCAGGATGACCCGGCGCTGGAAGGCGTGGGCCTGCTGATCTTCGATGAATTTCACGAACGCAGCCTCGACGCCGATCTGGCGCTGGCGCTCAGTCTGAACGGTCGCGAGCTGTTTCGCGCTGAACAGCCGCTGAAGATTTTGCTGATGTCGGCCACCCTCGAAGGCGAGCGTCTGGCCGGCTTGCTTGACGATGCGCCGATCCTGCGCAGCGAAGGGCGCATGTACCCGGTGACGATGCGCTGGGGCCGGCCGTTTCAGCCCGGCGAATACATCGATCAGCGCGTTACACAAACGGTACTCGAAGCGCTGCACGATGAGACCGGCAGCCTGCTGGTGTTCCTGCCGGGGCAGGCGGAAATCCGTCGTGTGCATCAGCAACTGGCGGACGCCATCGGCGAGCGCAAAGACGTCTTGCTGTGCCCGTTGCACGGTGAGCTGGACCTCAATGCGCAGCGGGCGGCCATCGATCCGGCGCCACCCGGCCAGCGCAAAGTGGTGCTGGCGACCAACATTGCCGAGACCAGCCTGACCATCAACGGCGTGCGTGTGGTGATCGATGCGGGGCTGGCGCGGGTGCCGCGATTCGATCCGGGCAGTGGCATGACACGCCTCGATACTCAACGGATTTCCAGGGCCAGTGCCACGCAGCGAGCCGGGCGGGCCGGGCGTCTGGAGCCGGGTGTCTGCTATCGCTTGTGGTCGCAGGATCAGCACGAACAACTGGCCGCGTATGGCAGTGCGGAAATACTCTCGGCAGACCTCGCCAGCCTTGCCTTGCAACTGGGGCGCTGGGGCGTCACGCCGGCCGAACTGGTCTGGCTGGACGTGCCGCCGGCAGCGGCTTATGCCCAGGCGCAGGATTTGTTGCAGCGCCTCGGCGCCGTGCACGGTGAAACGCTGACGACCCACGGCCAGGCGATGGCCGAGTTGCCGGCCCATCCCCGCATCGCCCATCTGCTGTTGCGCGGTCAGGCGCTGGGGTTGGCGAACATGGCGTGCGATGTCGCCGCGTTGCTCGGCGAGCGCGATATCTTGCGCGGCGCTGGCGCAGATTTGCACAGTCGCCTGGTCTTGCTCTCGGGCGAGGAACGCGCCGGTCGTGGCACGCAGGGCGGGGTGCAACGCGCCCGGCAGTTGGCGCGGCAGTATCGCGGGTACCTGCGTGGCAAACCGAGCGAGCCGGTCAGCGATCCCGATCATCCGCGCTGGCTCGGCGCGTTGCTGGCGCTGGCCTATCCGGATCGCGTCGCCCAGCAGCGACGTGCCGGTGGCGCCGAATATCGTCTGGCCAACGGACGCGCGGCGCTGTTCGCCGAAGCGGACAGCCTGATGAAAGAACCGTGGATCGTCATCGCCGACCTCGGCAGCCGCCAGGGGCAGCGCGAAGAGCGGATTTATCTGGCCGCGGATTTTGATCCGGCGCTGTTCGATTCAGTGCTGGCAGAACAGGTGCGCAACGTCGATCAACTGGACTGGGACGAGCGCGAAGGCGTGCTGCGCGCCGAGCGTCAGCGCAAGGTCGGCGAGCTGATTCTCAGCCGTGAGCCGTTGACCGGGCTGGATGAAAATGCGCGCAGTCAGGCGCTGGTCAATCTGGTGCGGCGCAAGGGCCTGGAGTTATTGCCGTGGACGCCGGAGTTGCGGCAATGGCAGGCGCGGGTGGCGCTGTTGCGCCAGCTGGATCTGCATACGCAGAACGACAGTCAGTGGCCGGATGTCAGCGACGCGACACTGCTCGACACCCTCGAAGACTGGCTAATGCCGTATCTGGGCAAAGTCTCGCGGCTCAGCCATTTCGCCCAGCTGGATTTATCGAGCATTGTGCGCAACCTGCTGCCCTGGCCGCTGCCGCAGAAGCTTGATGAGCTGGCACCGCATCATTTGAGCGTGCCGTCGGGGTCGTCGATTCGCCTGGACTACAGCGAGTATCCGCCGATCCTCGCGGTGCGCTTGCAGGAGTTGTTCGGCCTGGCCGACACGCCGCGCATCGCCGGCGGCCGGCAGGTCGTCAAGCTGCACCTGTTGTCACCGGCACGGCGACCGGTGCAGGTGACGCAGGATCTGGCGAACTTCTGGCGCAGCACCTACGCCGAGGTGAAGAAGGATCTGAAGGGGCGCTATCCGAAGCATTACTGGCCGGACGATCCATTGGTGGCTGAAGCGACCGCGCGGGCGAAACCAAGGGGGACCTGAACAGCAATAGCCACGTGCCATTAGCCCATCCGTTCTAATTGCCCTTGTTTGCGCCGCCTCCTAAAGTCGCGGCTCGAACAATAACAAGTCTTGCTGCCTGGCAACTTGTGCCCAAGGAACGGAACTGCCCATGTCATCTTTCTTCAAGTTCAAGAAGATCATCTTCTTGTCGGCTGCGCTGCTGGCCGCCTCCGGTTCGGCCATCGCCGAAGAGCCGAACCCGGCGGGCGACTGGTGGATTATCTACGGCAACGGCGTTGCCCAGAAAAACATCATGTACGTCGCCGATGCGATGTCGGTGGTGCCTTCGGAAAAAACCAAAGGCGCGACCATGGTTGCGGTGACGCTGGTGTATGAAGAACCCGGCAAACCGATGATCGACGTTTACAACATCGAAGCCCAGTGCTCTACGGGCAAGGTACGGTTTATCAATGGCCAGTCCATCGAGCGTCTCGCTTACACCCTGCGTCATCTGAAAGTTGCCAATCAATGGCAGACCCCGAAAGAGTTCTGGGTCCAGCAAGCGCTGAAGTTTGCCTGTGCGCCGGGCAGTCGCGCCAAAAACGACATGGCCGCCGTGGGCAAGATGGAATATCTGCAGATGATCCAGATGCTGCAGCAGATGTTCTTCAAGCTCGCGCCGATTCAGCAAAAGAGCCAGATGATGGACAACATCGACAGCCTGCTCGAACTGAAAAAATAAGCCGGGGCATCCAATGACTTACACACGCTTATCGCTGACAACCCTGTTGGCGGGGGTGCTCTTGACCGGTTGTTCCAGCATTGCGCAAAGCCGCTGGGAAGGGCGCGACCTTCAGGAAGCGCTGGACCTGTTCGGCACACCCGATTCGATGCAAAAGGAAACCGCTCCGAACGGCGAACCCTTGGCCGTTCTGACCTGGTACAAGTCCGCGAGTTGGACCACCACCGAAGCGGCCGGCACCTCGATGACCCATACCGGCAACGGCATGGTGTACACCGAGCATTATCAGCAGGTCGGGCACAGTTCCGATTGCAAATTGCAGGCGAAGATTGATCAACAGAAGAAGATCGCCCAGTTCCTGATCGAAGACGGGCGGATCCTGCATGGCAAGTGTCTGGGCGTCCGGTTTGTCCCCGGTTACATTCCGCCCGGGCTCTGACCTCGCGAGCTGTCACCGCTGCGCAAAAACTGTCTCGACCCAGCCTTGCAATGTGTACTTGCGATAGATCGGTTCAGGAATATCGACGTACGGCGCAGAGATGAACGAAGCCGGAATCACCGGCTCCGCCTCATCGATCACCAGTATGTTCGCCGGGTTGTAGAAGTCGTAATCGAGCACATGCTTATTGGTGGTGATGACTTTTTTGCGCGCGGCCATGGCTTCGAAAAACCGGAAGCTCAAACCGGCCTGGCCGGGCTTGGAAATGTCCAGAATGATCCGTGAGCGTTTCACCAGATCGCCGACCGATTCCAGTGACATTCTTTGCTCGAAAAAGGTGATGCCCGGATGCGCGCCGGGAATCGGTTTGCATTGCACGAGAAATTTGTAGTCGGTCACGCCTAACTGATCGAATGCTCTGGCCAGACCTTCCAGCGCAGGCACGCGATCTTTCCCGGCCATCACCACAAAAGCGGCATATTCGCCGGCATCGCCATCCTCGACGTAGTCGTCGTAAATGAAGTTGTGCAGTGTTCTCAGACCGTATTGCTCGGCATTCTGCGGGTCGAAGGTAAACACCTCGTCGTAAACGGCCAACGCTTCACGGCTCATGGGCCAGCGACTAAAACTGTCGTAGAGGTAGGCGATCTTGCGCTCGCAAGCGTTAAGCCCTGTCGCCAGTTGCTTCGGGTCGATTTGCGCCGGGTTGATGATCAGGGCGACGTCGAAGCGCCCGCCAGTCGCCACAGCCTTGCTGAACTGGCGCAACTGCGACCAGCGATTGAGCGGGCGCCGCAAGATCTTCGGCGCGCGATCGAAAGGTTTGGCCAGCGCAGCGGTATCGATGAAGCAAACCTCATGGTCGCTACTCAGGTGCTCTGCCAGCTTGCGCGCATAGCCACCGATGTCCTTGCATACCAATAAGATCTTCATGCTATTCCATGTCTTGAATTCGAGGCGGTCGGGCCGTTGAGTACCGCGTGGGATCAGGGTGCCGCCGGCAGCAGAAACCGTGCGATCACCGGCAGGTGGTCGGAGATCCGCAAGGTGTCGTCCTGCCGGACCCGCGCCTGGAGCCGTTTGATCCTGGGACTGTAAAACAGATAATCCACCGTGCGATCCGGGCCGTTGAGGCCAGGATCGTTGGGGTAGTGGGTCAGCCACCGGGCGCGGTCGATACCGCTGGCTTCGCTGTTGGTCGGGATCATTGGATATTTATCCCACAGCAGGTGCAGTTCGCTGTCGGCGGCGTAAGGCGTGCGCTGCTCGGCGGGCAGGCGACGATACTGGCCGAGGGGCAGCAGATTAAAGTCGCCGCCGATCAGCCATGGCAGGCCCTGGCTTTCATATTTGTCGAGGACCTTGGTAACGGCGCTCACTTGCCTGCGCAAAGTGTCGTCCGGCTGCCGGGCGCGTTCCAGGTGGGTATTGAAAACGGTCAGTTGCCCGCCATCGCTGAGCGGCAGTTTGCTCGCCAGCAGGGCATTGCGCGGCTGGAACTGGCGGCTGATGAAGTTGCCTGGCGCCACCGGCAATTGCAGGCGTTCGGCGTGTTCGATGCGATAGCGACTCAATGTGACCAGTTGTCGGCCAACGCTGCCGTAGAGGTGCGGCTGCGGGACGAAGTCGGCTTTCCAGTCGAATGCACTGACGTTGCACGGATACAGATCGGCGAGTCGGTCCTGCAACAGTTTGAGCTGGTTCTGGTAGTCGCTGGCCTTGGCGCCGTCGTCGAGTTCCTGCAACAGCACCACGTCGGGCTGCTCGTCGCGAATCACTCGGGCCACTTCGTCGAGGCTGAACGCCATGTCTTCCAGGGTCGGCGCTTCATCGTCGCCCTGGGCCAGGTCATGCCAGAACACGTAACGCTTGCCGGCGAGAAACTGCACGTTCCAGGTCATGACTTTCAGCGCTTGCCCCGGCACCAGTGTCGGTGCCGTGGCGCTGCAACTGACTGGCAGGGTTTCGCGGGCGGCGGGGCGCCAGGTCAGGCTGAACGTCAGTACGCCGAGCAAGACGATGGCGAGCACAACGAGCAACAGGGTGTAGCGCAGCAGACGGGTCATGGCTCGGCTTATAGCGTTACAGAAAGTGGCCCCGAGCATACCTGACGGCAACCGCGAAGCCCAAGCGGCGAGCGGTCAGACCGCTCCGTCATTTTTCTCAGGCAATTGGCTGATCAGCATGAACAGGCGGAACAGCACCACGCTGGTGAACAGTTGCAGGAAACTGTGGGCACTGTCGATCAGCACGGCGACCAGCGGGTTTTGCGGCTCCGGGTACACCGCCAGGGTGGCGCCCTTGAGCAACCACAAGGGCGTCATCACACAGAGGATGCACAGCAGAATGCGCCAGAAATGCCCACGGGTCAGGCGCAGGCTTTCCTTCATCGCCTGCAGCGGCCCGAGGCCACGCAGCACCAGCAGGTATTCGCCAAATGCGAGCATGACCATCAGCATCAGCCCAGGCAGGAAATACAGCGACAGCCCCAGCAGGATCAGCAAGGTGTTGAGCGCGGTGAGCACGGCGAAGCGCGGCCACAGGGTCGCGGCCATCGCCAGCAGGTCGCGGTTGCGTGGCGACTCTCCGCGGCTGCGTGCATCAAGAAACAGAATCAGCGCGGCGGTGTACAGCGGATACACCAGCAGGCCGACGATGATGCTGATCCCCGAAAAACTCTCGGGTCCGGTGGCGTGATCGACCGCCTGTTGCAGGAACGCCTCGACGATCACCAGCGGCAGGCACAACTGCACGATGCTGCCCAGATGGCGTTTGAAAAAATACAAAGAGTCGCGCAGTACTTCGAGGGCATTCATCAGTCGGTATCGCAGGTCGAAAACAGTGGCTCACTTTAACCGATGATGACTGGCGCGACACAAACGTAAACATTCGGTAAAGGTCATTGAAACGTTTTGTCACTGTCTCCATTACAGGGAGGCACCTCGGCCAGTGTGGACGAGGGCAACGTTATCCCCGGCAATCTACGAGGTCGCCATGAACAGCGAAGAGCAAACCCTGATCGATGGACTGTTTTCCCGGCTGCAACAGGCCGAAACGGAGGCAGCCCCGCGCGACGCCCAGGCCGAGGCGCGGATCAAGGAACACCTGACCCGCCAGCCGGCGGCAGGCTATTTCATGACCCAGGCGATTCTGGTGCAAGAGGCGGCGCTCAAGAGCCTCGACGAACAGAACAAGCAACTGACCGAGCAAGTCCAGCGTTTGCAGGCCGATTTGCAAGCGGCGAAGGCCCAGGGCAGCGCGCCTGCACCGAGCGGTGCGGGTAGTTTTCTGTCGAGCATCTTTGGCGGCGGCGGTTCGCGTCCGGCGTCGACGCAAAATGCCCCAGCGTCCACTGGCGGTTGGCGTGAGCCGGCGCCGCAGCAGAGCTTTCAGGCGCCGGCCCCTCAACAGAACTTCGGCGCCGCGCCGCCCAACTATGCGCAGCAGGCAGCCCCGGCGGCGGGCAACAGCTTCCTCGGCGGCGCGCTGAAAACCGCCGCGGGCGTGGCCGGCGGCGTAATGCTGGCGCAGGGCATCAGCAGCCTGTTCCACCACAACCAGGCGCCTGAAGAAATCGTCGAAGTGATCAAGGAAGAACCGGCGCAGGTGGCCGACCAGAGCAATAACGGCTGGGGCGATGAGCAGCGTGTGGCGGACAACGGCTTCTCCGGCAACGATCAGGCCGGGTTTACCGACGCCGATTACAGCGCTGACAATTCATCATTCTTCGATGATGACGATTCCTTCGTCTGACCAACGGCCAGCATCAACCCTTGTGGCGAGGGAGCTTGCTCCCGCCGGGGCGCGTAGCGGCCCTTTCTTTTAAAAAGAAGGGCCTGCTGCGCAGTCCAGCGGGAGCAAGCTCCCTCGCGACACTGCTTTTTACTGGCATACTGAGCGCCTTTTTCAGGCCCGATCGCCTGATCCCGCTTCGTGCGCTCGTGCGCCCAGGAACTCCGGTGAAAAAAATCGCAGTGTTCGCCGATGTGCAGAACCTCTACTACACCGTGCGTCAGGCCTATGGTTGCCACTTTAACTACGCCGCACTGTGGGCGGACATCAGCAAGGACGGGCAGATCGTCGAGGCCTATGCCTACGCAATCGACCGGGGCGACAGCAAGCAGCAGCAGTTTCAGCAGATCCTGCGCAATCTCGGCTTCACCGTGAAGCTCAAACCCTACATCCAGCGCAGTGACGGCTCGGCCAAGGGCGACTGGGACGTGGGCATCACGCTCGATATCATGGACGCCGCCGACCACGTCGACGAAATCGTCCTGGCTTCCGGTGATGGCGATTTCGACATGCTGCTCGAACGCATCATCAACAAACACGGCGTGCAAGCGGTCGCTTATGGCGTGCCCGGCCTGACGGCCAACTCGCTGATTCGCGCCGCCAGCCGTTATGTGCCGATCGAAGGCGCACTGTTGCTCAAGAATTGATTTGAACGGAGTTGAACCCGGTTTGGAACGCATTGCAGTCATCGACTTTGAAACCACCGGCCTGTCGCCGAACAGCAGTTGCCGCGCTACGGAAATCGCCGTGGTCATGCTGGAAAACGGCCGCATCGTCGAGCGTTACCAGAGCCTGATGAATGCCGGCGTGCGCGTCCCCGCGTTCATCGAACAACTGACCGGCATCAGCAACGCCATGCTGCGCACCGCGCCGTCGGCCGAGCGCGTGATGGAAGAGGTCAACGAGTTCGTCGGCTGCACGCCATTGCTGGCGCACAACGCTTCGTTCGACCAGAAGTTCTGGGATTTTGAACTGGGGCGGATCAAACGCACACGTCTGCAGAATTTTGCCTGCTCGCTGTTGCTGGCGCGGCGGCTGATGCCGGCGGCGCCGAATCACAAGCTCGGCACGCTGACCACCTTCGCGCGTCTGCCGCACACCGGCCAGGCTCACCGGGCCATGGCCGATGCCGAGATGGCGGCCAATCTGATGGCGCATCTGGCCGATGAGTTGCGTAGCAAGCACGGCGTGCGTGAACTCAACCACGATCTGCTGTGCAAATTGCAGAAAGTCCCTGCGGCGAAAGTTGGCGAGCATTTGCAGCGCTACCGCTGATCCCTGACCCCGACACAAGGCCCCTGTGGGAGCGAGCAGGCTCGCTCCCACAGGTAGCTTATTGGTCTCGGGATTTGCCGTTGCTTTCGATATGGCCGAGCGGCACGCGCTTTTCGACGGCGCTCGACAGCACGATCGATGTCTTGCTGAACCCAAACGTCGCCACCCGATTGATCAACTCCTCGAGTTCCGGCATCGAGCCCACCGCCGCCTGCATGATCACGCACGGGTCGCCCGTGACCCGGTGGCATTCGGTGATTTGCGGGATTTTGATCAGTTCGTCGTAGGTTTTCTGGTTGCCATGCTGGTTCAGGCGCAATTCGATCACGCACTGGATCGGCAGGCCGATTTTCGCCAGATCGATTTTCGCCTGATACCCGGTGATCACCCCGGACGCCTCAAGCTTGGCCACGCGCTCGGCGACGGCGGGGGCGGAGAGATTCACTTTGCGCGCCAGATCGGCGTAGGACGCGCGACCGTTTTCCAACAGGGCGCTGAGCAGCATGCGGTCGTATTTGTCCAAGGCGCACCTCTTGAAAATGCCAGACTTTCGAAATCGCGGTTTATTCCGCTGATCTCCGTGATTTCAAAAGTGTACCGGCCAGATAAACAGGTTTTGTAACTTATTTTCGCGCGGCGGCCTTTCTAGAATAATCCGTCCACAGAAATCTGACTGTCGAGTTGCCCATGCCTGCCTTGCGCCGTTTTTCCCTGCCGTTGATTGCCGCGTTTTTTGCGCTGTATGTGATTTGGGGATCGACTTATCTGGTGATCCGCATCGGCGTGGAGCACTGGCCACCGCTGTTGCTGGCCGGGGTACGCTTCGTCATCGCTGGCAGCCTGATGTACGGCTTTCTGCGCTGGCGCGGGGCGCCGGCGCCGACCTGGGCGCAGTGGAAAGCGGCGGGGATCATCGGGATTCTGCTGCTCAGCTTTGGTAATGGTGCGGTCAGTGTCGCCGAGCATACGGGCGTGGCGTCCGGCGTCGCTGCGCTGGCCGTGGCGACGGTGCCGCTGTTCACGTTGCTGTGTGGCTATTTCTGGGGCGCACGGAACACGCGACTGGAATGGGCCGGGGTGGTGCTGGGGATCATTGGCATCGCGATGCTCAACATGGGCTCCAACCTGCAATCGAGTCCGCTAGGGGCGACGCTGCTGATTTTCGCTGCCGCAAGCTGGGCGTTCGGTTCAGTGTGGAGCCGGCACCTGCCGTTGCCGGCGGGGGCGATGGCCAGTGCCGTGGAAATGCTCGTCGGTGGCGTGGTGCTGTTGATCGGCAGCGTCGTGAGTGGCGAGCAGTTGCACGCCATGCCACCGCTCGAAGGCTGGCTGGCGCTGGCGTATCTGATCGTTTTTGGTTCGATCATCGCTTTCAATGCCTATATGTATTTGCTCAAGCACGTGCGTCCGGCGGCGGCGACCAGTTATGCCTACGTCAATCCGGCGGTGGCGGTGCTGCTGGGCATCGTGTTTGTCGGCGAGACGATTGGCATAGAGGAGGCGCTGGCAATGCTGGTGATCATCAGCGCCGTGTTGCTGATCAGCCTGCCGCAGTGGCGGCGGCCGGCGCAGCCTCCGGCGGTGGAGGAGAAAGCCGTTCCGACGGAAGCGCGTACGAATTAGGGTAAACTGCGCGGCATTGCATCCCCGCGTCATTTTTTCCTACGGTACTCCCATGACTTTCGCC
This sequence comes from Pseudomonas sp. SWRI99, assembly GCF_014270125.1. Classification (NCBI taxonomy): domain Bacteria; kingdom Pseudomonadati; phylum Pseudomonadota; class Gammaproteobacteria; order Pseudomonadales; family Pseudomonadaceae; genus Pseudomonas; species Pseudomonas sp. SWRI99. The sequence goes on from NZ_JABWQR010000020.1 coordinate 97,846, forward strand.
TCCCTTGGCCTGATCGAACCCTTGCTGCGCTCCCTCGAGACGCTCGGCTACCAGACCCCGACGCCGGTGCAGGCGCAAGCCATCCCGGCGGTGCTGGCCGGTCGTGACCTGATGGCCGCGGCCCAGACCGGCACTGGCAAGACCGCCGGTTTCGCTTTGCCGCTCTTGCAGTTGCTGGCCATGGAAGGGCCGAAAGTCAGCGCCAACTCGGCGCGTGCGCTGATTCTGGTGCCGACCCGCGAGCTGGCCGAGCAGGTTCATGAGTCTGTGCGCCAGTACGCCGAAAACCTGCCGCTGCGCACTTATGCGGTTTACGGCGGTGTCAGCATCAACCCGCAGATGATGAAGCTGCGCGGCGGCGTCGATGTGCTTGTCGCCACGCCCGGTCGCTTGATCGACCTGTTCCGCCAGAACGCGCTGAAACTCGATCAGTTGCAAACGCTGGTGCTGGATGAAGCCGATCGTATGCTCGACCTGGGCTTCTCCGAAGAACTGGCGAATATTTACCGCATGCTGCCGAAAAAGCGCCAGACCCTGTTGTTCTCCGCAACCTTCTCCGATGACATTCGCTTGCTCGCCGGGCAGATGCTCAACGATCCGCTGAGCGTCGAAGTCAGCCCGCGCAACGTTGCCGCCAACACGGTCAAACAGTGGATTGTGACGGTGGACAAGAAGCGCAAGGCCGAACTGTTCGTGCACCTGATGCGCAAGAACAAATGGAAGCAGGTGCTGGTGTTCGCCAAGACCCGCAACGGCGTCGATGCACTGGTGGAAAAACTCCAGGGCCTGGGCGTGAACGCTGACGGCATCCATGGCGATAAACCGCAGGCGACCCGCCAGCGCGCGCTGGACCGTTTCAAACTCAGTGAAGTGCAGATACTGGTGGCGACCGACGTTGCCGCCCGCGGCCTGGACATCGAAGACCTGCCGTTGGTGGTCAACTTCGATCTGCCGATCGTGGCCGAGGACTACATTCACCGCATCGGTCGTACTGGCCGCGCGGGCGCTACGGGCAAGGCGATCTCGCTGGTGTGCGCCGATGAAGTGAACATGCTGTCGGCGATTGAAATGCTGACTCGCCAGACCTTGAAGCGCCAGAACGAACCGGATTTCGAGCCTGAACACCGCGTGCCGGACACCGATGCCAGCGGTCAGGTGATCAAAAAGCCGAAGAAACCGAAGAAGCCGAAAGCGTCGGGCGGTGGCGGCGGTAAGCGCAACCTGGGCAAGTGGGTCGACAGCGGCGAGACCTCGGCACCGGAACCATCGATCAAGCCTGTGCGCAAGGTGCCGGTCTTTAATACTGGGCCGCGTAAACGCAAGCCCTAAAAGCAGCTTCGAGCGGTTAGCTGCAAGCTACAAGTTAAAAGCGCTTTGCTTTGGCTTGCAGCTTGCAGCTTGCAGCTCAAGACTTGCTGCTGCTTTTGAGCCATTGCACAATACCTAGCCCCGCCGCCCGCCCACTGGCAAAACACCCGGTCAGCAAATAGCCACCCGTCGGCGCTTCCCAGTCAAGCATCTCGCCCGAGCAAAACACCCCCGGCATCGCCTTGAGCATCAAGCGCTCATCCATCGCTTCGAACGTCACGCCACCGGCACTGCTGATCGCCTCATCCAGCGGCCGGGTTTTCACCAAGGTCACCGGCAACGCCTTGATCGCTCGCGCCAAGAGCGCCGGATCGGCGAAGGTCTGGGCATCGGTCAACTCACGCACCAACGCCGCTTTTACCCCATCAATTCCTACCTGACTGTGCAGATGCTTGGCCATCGAGCGTGAACCGCGTGGCTTGCTCAGCGCTGCCTGCAATTTATCCACAGGCCGGCCGGGCAGCAGATCGATGCGGATAACCGCTGCCCCATCGCGATTGATTGCCTCGCGAATCGGCGCCGACAGTGCGTAGATCAGACTGCCTTCCATCCCGGTCGCGGTGATGACGCATTCGCCCAAGCGCGGCACATCGTCGTTCAATCCAATGGCGATGTTTTTCAGCGGTACGCCGGCGAATTTACTGACCATCAGCTCGCTCCAGGCCTGCACTTCGAAGCCGCAATTGCTCGGTTGCAATGGCGCCAGGTCCACGCCGTGCTGCTCCAGCGCCAGCATCCATGCGCCATCCGAACCCAGGCGCGACCAACTGCCGCCGCCGAGGGCGAGCAGGGTGGCATCGGGTTCGATGGTTATTTCGCCTTGTGGCGTGTCGACGCGCAGCGCGCCTTGCTCATCCCAGCCGAGCCAGCGATGGCGGGTGTGGATCACTACGCCGCTGTCGCGTAGGCGCTTGAGCCAGGCGCGCAGCAACGGGGCGGCTTTCATGTCGGTGGGGAACACGCGGCCGGAGCTGCCGATGAAGGTTTCGATACCCAGTTCGTGGATCCATCGGCACAGCGCATCGGCATCAAACGCCCGTAACAGCGGGGCGACCTGCGGCGCACGGTCGGCGTAGCGCGAGAGAAACGCCGGGTAGGCTTCGGAGTGGGTGATGTTCATGCCGCCGACCCCGGCCAGCAGGAATTTGCGCCCGACCGAGGGCATGCCGTCGTAGAGATCGACGCGCACGCCGGCCTGGCTCAGCACTTCAGCGGCCATCAGGCCGGCAGGGCCACCGCCGATGATGGCAACGTGAGCATTGATGGGGGCGAAAGTCTGGGTCATGGCTGCGCTGCGGTATGGCGGGATAAGGCGCGCATTCTAACAGCGCAAAACCCCTGTAGGAGTGAGCCTGCTCGCGATAGCGGAATCACATTCAACATTGATGCTGGCTGATCAACCGCAATCGCGAGCAGGCTCACTCCTACAGGGACTGCGCAGTGGCGAATTATTAACCAGTCTTCTATAAGCCACAGCCACCAAGGCCTGCAGTGCCTTTCACTCAGGTTATCCACAGGCAGTTCCACAGCGATTGTGGGTAACGCAGCACGTTTCAATGACAACCGTGTGAATCCCACACGCGCTGTGCGCTGTGATGAAGGATGCCGTGGCGGCGGGCGAGGGCGTGGCGGTCCTTGCTGTAGCCGCCGCCGATCACGCCCATCACCGGAATGTCGCGACCCAGGCAATGGCGCATCACGCTTTCATCGCGGGCGGCGACGCCCGCGTCGGTCAATTGCAGATAACCGAGGGCGTCGTCCTTGTGCACATCGACGCCGGCGTCGTACAGCACCAGATCCGGTTGATACAACGGCAACAGGTAATTGAGCGTGTCGTCCACGACCTTCAGATAGTCGGCATCGCCCATGCCTTTGGGCAGTGGAATGTCCCAGTCACTTTCCGCTTTGCGTGCGGGAAAATTCTTTTCGCAATGCAGGGAAACGGTAATCGCCTCTGGGGTGTCATGAAGAATCCGCGCGGTGCCGTCGCCCTGATGCACGTCGCAATCGAAGATCAGCACCCGATTCACCCGACCGCTTTGCAGCAGGTAATGGCTGATGATCGCCAGGTCATTGAAGATGCAGAAGCCGGCCGGATAATCGTAGTGGGCGTGGTGAGTACCGCCCGCCAGATGGCAGGCCAAGCCATGTTCCAGGGCTTTTTCCGCCGCCAGAATCGAACCGCCGACCGCCCGCACCGTGCGCCGTGCCAGAGCCTCGTTCCATGGCAAACCGAGACGCCGTTGGTCTTCGCGGGACAACTCGCCGCTCATGTAGCGTTCGATATAGCGGCGGTCATGCGCGAGGGCGAGGATGTCGTTGGGGCAGATGGGCGGGCGCAGCAGGTCGGCATCGCGGGTCAGGCCGCTGTCGATCAGGTGATCGCGCAAAAGGCGAAACTTGTCCATGGGGAAGCGGTGATCCGCCGGGAACTCGGGGCTGTAGTCTTCGTGGTAGATCAGCGGCAGCGGCATGACTTATTTCGTGCAGGACGTAGGAAAGAATGAAGGATCCTACCAGCGATGTAGACTGGCGGCATGGAAATGGAGGAGACGATGGAGCCGATACTGGAGCTGCAAAGTGCACGTTTGCTGATGCGTCAGTGGCAGGACGAGGATTTGCCGGCATTTGCGGCAATGTGCGCCGATCCGCAAGTGATGCGCTATTTTCCGGCGCCGTTGAGCCGACTGCAAAGCGCCGAGCTGATCGGCCGGGTCCGCGGGCATTTCGCCGAGCACGGCTTTGGCCTGTGGGCGCTGGAGCGCAAGGACACCGGCGATTTCATCGGATTCACCGGGCTTGGTGTGGTCGGTTTTGACGCGCCGTTCACCCCGGCCGTGGAGATCGGCTGGCGTCTGGCCAGGGAACATTGGGGGCTGGGGTACGCCAGTGAAGCGGCGTGGACGGCTCTGCGATGCGGCTTCGATCGGTTGGCGCTGAAGGAAATCGTTTCCTTCACCGCCAAGAACAATGCGCAGTCGGAGAAAGTCATGCAGGCGATCGGCATGCATCACGACCCGCAGGATGATTTCGATCATCCGAAACTCGCTGTCGATCACCCGCTGCGCAGACATATCCTGTACCGCATCACCCGCGAACAATGGCTGCAAACCTTGCATGGATAAGCCGACACGGACGTTTACAATGGCGGCCATATCAATGGCTCGGGCCATAACCTGAATCGGCCGCCGCAGCCAAGACTGCGCGGCATTGCTGTGTGTGAGGAGAGTCTGAATGAGCCAAGTGCTGGAAGATCTGGTCGATTTGCTGACCCTGGAACCGATCGAAGAAAACCTGTTTCGCGGCCGTAGCCAGGACTTGGGTTTCCGTCAGTTGTTCGGTGGCCAGGTGCTGGGCCAGTCGCTGTCGGCGGCCAGTCAGACGGTTGAAGAAGCGCGTCACGTGCATTCGATGCACGGTTATTTTCTGCGTCCGGGCGACGCCAAGTTACCGGTGGTGTATTCGGTTGATCGCGTGCGCGATGGCGGCAGTTTCAGCACCCGTCGGGTCACGGCGATCCAGAAGGGCCAGCCGATTTTCACCTGCAGTGCGTCGTTTCAGTACGACGAAGCCGGTTTCGAACACCAGAGCCAGATGCCGGTGGTGGTCGGTCCGGAAAACCTGCCCTCGGAGCTGGAGCTGATCCAGCAGCGGGCGCACCTGATTCCCGAGCACATGCGCGAAAAGCTGTTGTGCCCGAAGCCGATCGAAGTGCGCCCGGTCACCGAAAAAGATCCGTACAACCCGCAACCGGCCGATCCAGTGAAATTTGTCTGGTTCCGCGCTGACGGTGCCTTGGCCGATATTCCGGCGCTGCACAAATACCTGCTGGCGTACGCTTCGGACTTCGGCCTGCTGACCACTTCGATGCTGCCCCACGGCAAGTCGGTCTGGCAGAAAGACATGCAGGTCGCCAGCCTCGACCACGCGCTGTGGTTCCACAATGATCTGCGCGCCGATGATTGGCTGCTGTATGCGATGGACAGTCCGTGGGCCGGCAATTCCCGTGGTTTTTCCCGGGGCAGCGTGTACAACCGCGCCGGACAACTGGTTGCCTCGGTCACGCAGGAAGGCTTGATCCGCCATCGCAAGGATTGGGCATGAGCCTGGCCGATGTGCGCCACTGGGTGTTCGACATGGACGGCACGCTGACGGTCGCGGTGCACGATTTTGCGGCGATTCGCGTGGCGTTGGCGATTCCACCCGAAGACGACATCCTGACTCATCTCGCCGCATTGCCGGCGGATGAGGCCGCGGCCAAACACGCCTGGCTGCTGGAACACGAGCGCGATCTGGCCTTGGGTTCGACCCCGGCCAGCGGCGCGGTGGAGCTGGTGCGTGATCTGCATGCGCGCGGCTATCGTCTCGGCATCCTCACCCGCAATGCGCGGGAACTGGCGCATGTGACGCTGCAAGCGATCGGTCTGGCGGACTGCTTTGCCGTGGAAGATGTGCTGGGGCGCGATGAAGCGCCGCCGAAACCGCACCCCGGTGGTTTGCTGAAACTGGCAGCAGCCTGGAATGTTCCGGCCAGCGAGATGGTGATGGTGGGCGATTACCGTTTTGATCTTGATTGCGGGCGAGCGGCGGGCGCGCGGACGGTGTTGGTTAACTTGCCGGATAACCCGTGGCCGGAATTGACCGATTGGCATGCAAGGGATTGTGGCGAGTTGCGGCGGATGCTGTTTGCCTGAGATCTTGGTTGCCTGAACCGGCCCCTTCGCGAGCAGGCTCACTCCTACAGTTTGGAATGGGTTCCCCCTGTAGGAGTGAGCCTGCTCGCGATAGCGTCGGCACATCGAACACCAAACCTACTGATCAAACAACGCCTTCTGCCCCTCAGGCGATGTCAACATCCCATCCCCGTCATGCCCGACCCCTGGCACTTCAATCAGACGCTGATTGATCCCCTCGGGATGGCGGCGCAGCAAATAACCGAAATACAGCTTCCCGCGCATCAACCGGTAAGCGCCTTGCGCCTCGGCTTCACAGCTTTTGTCCAGCGCCGGATGTTCGGGGTCGACATCCTGCTGCCCCAGCAGATAAATCACTTCACGTTTGACGTAAGCGCTTTCCACCTGCAACGGCGCTTGCCCGCCGGCGTATACCGGCATGTCGGTCAGGCCATACTTCCAGCGATTGAAGCCCGGGCACTGCGCGTGGTCGAACGCCACCGGCCGCTGTTCGTTGAAGTACGCATACGATGAAGGGTTGGCGACCACGTAGCGCATGCGAATACCGTTGGCCTTGAGCGCCGGCTGTTCCTTGGCGAGCAGGGCGTAACGCTGCACCACCTGAGCGCCGCCGGAATGGCCGAAAATCACGATCTGCTTCACATCGGCAAACTGCTTGCGATCGCTGACCCGTGCGACGATTTCATCCAGCGCCGCGAACGAACTCAACGGATTCGGCCCTGTGGATAAGCCGCCGGCCATCCATTCATTGCCTTTCCAGCGCAGCAGCGTTGCCGGCAGCGAATACAGCGGCACATCGCTTTCGTTGAGAAACTGCGGGGCAATCACCAGTGTGTGCGATGTCTGTCCCGCCAGTTCGACGGCACTTTCCGCGCTTTTGCGGTAGGTCTCGGCATTGCGCAGCCGACCGTGAATGACGATCACCACGCGCTCGATCTTTTCCGGCGCCGGTCCGATGCCGACGGCCATTTCGCCGGCCTTGAACTGCAAGCGCCCGGGGCTGATTGCGTCGACCCCGGCGGCCTGCGCCGTGCTGCCGAGGATCAGTAAAGCCAGAAGCCATTTATGCATTTACAGGGTTTTCGCCGCGAAGGTGTCGCACTGGCTTACCTGGCCTTGTGCGAATCCGGTTTTGAACCAGCGCACCCTTTGCGCCGACGTCCCGTGAGTGAACGAGTCCGGTACCACGCGGCCCTGACCCTGTTGTTGCAAACGATCATCGCCGATGGCGTTGGCGGCGTTCAAGGCTTCTTCGATGTCGCCGGGTTCCAGCCAGTTCAAGCGCTTCTGTGCGTTGTAGGCCCAGACGCCAGCGAGGCAGTCGGCCTGTAATTCCTGACGGACCAGCAAGCCGCCGTCGCCTTCCATCTGCCGGCCTTGCTGGCGCGCAGCCTGGATTTTCGCCGAGACGCCAAGCAGCGTCTGCACGTGGTGACCGACTTCATGCGCGATCACGTAGGCCTGGGCGAAATCTCCGGCGGCCTTGAAACGTTGCGACATTTCCTCGAAGAAGGCCATGTCCAGATACACCTTCTGGTCGGCCGGGCAATAGAACGGGCCGGTGGCCGACGTGGCCATGCCACACGCCGAATTCACCCGGTTGCTGAACAGCACTAGCGTCGGGTCTTTGTATTGGCGCCCGGCCTGCTGAAAGATCGGGCCCCAGGTGTCTTCGGTGTCGCCGAGGATCGAGCGGACGAATTCGGCCTGCTCGTCGTTGGCCGGTGGCGCCTGACGGGTTTGCGAAGTGGGCGCCGGTTGCTCCATCTGCCCGGTGAGCTGGCCGAGGATCTGCATCGGGTCCTGGCCGGTGAGCCAGCCGATGCCGACGATCAACACGATCGCGGTCAGGCTCAGGCCTTTGCCGCCACCGAAGCGCATGCCGCCGCCACCGCCTGCGTCATCACCCCGCGCGTCGACGACGTTGTCACTGCGTCGGCCTTTTTTCCATAACATGTGGGAATCCTCTTTTGGTGCGGGTGAAGTGGCAGGTGGTGATGAGTGTTGCTGGTGTGTGAGTGTGGCGCCAGTCCGGTCGTCCGTCCATTCACACGCGCCCTCGTCGGGCGGGCTTGTTATTGACGGTCGACCGGGCCGTGAATTCAATCCCTGGGTGAATTTCTGCAGGCGTTTTCGTGAACCCGCCGTTTCGACAGCAGTCAGTGATGTTGCAGGCGCGCCGAAGTGGCGGGAGTCTTGCTTCAGACTTCTGACTAACGACAGTTTCCCGGCGAAGAAGAGTGCGACCTGTGCGGTTGTTGAAAGCTCTGCCGACTATGCTTGCCAAATCGATTGCAGCCAGCGCGACCGTGTTCGCCAGCGTATTTTTTCCTAGAGATTGCCCATGACCGTCAGCACTCCGCTCTCCGGTGTCAACCAGCCCTTCAAGGGGATCTTGCTGATTGTCGTGGCGACGTTTCTGTTTTCCAGCCACGACGCGCTGTCGAAATACCTGTCCGGGTTCTATCCGATCGTCATGGTGGTGTGGGCGCGGTATCTGGTGCACACCTTGTTGATGGCGGGGATTTTTCTGCCGCAGTCCGGGCTGCGTGTCCTGCGCACCAAAAAACCGTTGTGGCAGTTGGTTCGGGCGCTGTGCCTGCTCGGCACCAGCCTGTTCTTCACCACGGCGCTGCTGTACATCCCGCTGGCCGAAGCCACGGCGGTCAACTTTCTCGCGCCGGTACTGGTGACGGCGCTGTCGGTGCCGCTGCTCAAGGAGCGGGTGACGCGCGGGCAGTGGATCGCGGTGATTTGCGGCTTCATCGGCGTGCTGATCATCGTCCATCCAGGCGGTGAGCTGTTTACCCCGGCGGTGTTGCTACCGTTCTGTTCGGCACTGTTTTTCTGCTTCTATCAATTGCTGACCCGCAAGCTCGCCGAAGTGGACAGCCCGACCACCAGCAATTTTTTTGCAGGTCTGTGCAATACCCTGGTGATGAGCGCGCTGGTGCCATTCTTCTGGCAAGTGCCGACGTTGCCCCATGCCGCCCTAATGCTGGCGCTGGGCAGTTGCGGAATGACTGCGCATTTGTTTCTGACCCAGGCATTTCGCCACGCCGCACCGGCCTTGCTGGCGCCGTTCGGTTATTGCCAGATCGTGTTTGCGGGATTGTTGGGCTGGTTGTTGTTCGACCACACGCCGAGCGGGTTGACCGTGATCGGCATCGTGGTGATCTGCTGCAGCGGCCTGGCGGCGGCGTGGCAGCAGAGTCGGCGCTGAAGAAACGCAAAACTCCCTGTAGGAGTGAGCCTGCTCGCGATTACGGTGTATCAGTCGCTGAAGATGTTGACTGATACAAGGCTATCGCGAGCAGGCTCACTCCTACAGGGGACGGGTTTGGCAGGTTATTCGGTAACAGTCGGAATCTTGCGCGGTGCCATGAAGTACATCCACGTCAGCGCGAGGAAATACATCGCCGGAATCAGCGTGAACAGCACCGTGTAGTTGTTGTGGGTGACAGTGAGGATATGGCCGACGATCTGGGTCATGAACATCCCGCCGATGGCCGCGCACATGCCACCGAAGCCGAACACCGTGCTCATCATGTGCTTGGGCGTGTAATCCATCACCAGGCTCCAGATGTTCGCGGTCCAGGCCTGGTGCGCGCCGATCGCCAGGGAAATCGCCGCCACGGCCACCCACAGGTTGGCCGAGCCGGCCGCCATGACCACGCCGATGATGCAGCAGGCGAACAGGAACATCGATAGCAATCGCGCCTTGATCGAATTCATTCCGCGACCGATCAGGAACGAGGACAGGATGCCGCCACCGACACTGCCGAAGTCGGCGGTGACGTAGATGATGATCAGCGGAATACCCATCTGCGTGACATTGATCCCCAGGTTGTATTGCTGATTGAGGAACGGTGGCAGCCAGTACAGGTAAAACCAGAACACCGGGGCGGTCAGCGAATAGGCAATGGCGAAGGCCCAGGTGCCGCGCATACGCAGGATTCTTGAAAACGGCACGCGGGCCTGTTCCGGTTCGACTTCCTGCTGGATGTAGTCCAGTTCCGATTGTTTAACGCTCGGGTGATCTTCCGGGTTGAAGTACTTCAAGCCCCAGAACAGCAGCCAGATCCCGCCCAATGCCGCCATGCACAGAAACGCTGCCTGCCAGCCCCACACATGAAGCACCAGCGGCAACAGCATCGGCGTGAACATCGCACCGACGTTGGTGCCTGCGTTGAAGATGCCGGTGGCCACCGCGCGTTCGCCGGCCGGGAACCACAGGCGTGTGGTTTTCACACAGGCCGGGTAGTTGGCCGCTTCGGTCAGACCGAGGATAAAGCGGCAGACCATGAAGCCGACTGCCGAAGTCGCCAAGCCATGGGCGCCGGTGGCCAGGCTCCAGAGCAGCACGGCGCAGAAGAACACGCGCTTGACGCCGACCCGGTCGATCAACCGCCCTTGCAGGACGAAACCGATCGCGTAGCCGACCTGAAACCAGAAGTTGATGTTGGCGTAATCCATCGCCGTCCAGCTCATTTCCTTGGCGAGGATTGGCTGCATGACGCCGAGGGCGGCGCGGTCGATGTAGTTCAGAGTGGTGGCAAAAAACACCAGCGCCAGCATGCCCCAGCGGGTCTTGCCGACCGCCATGGCGCCGCGGATCTTGTCGCCGATGCCACCCGTGGCAGTGCTCATGGCCGGAGCCACGCGGGAAGTCTGTGAAGGAATCATGTGTTCCACCCGTTTTTGGATTTTTTATTTGGTGTGCTTTTTCTCTTGCACGCTGCGACCGGTGGTTCAGATCCGGACTCAATGTGCGGTCGATGTTGGGCAGTGGACGAAAAATCGTCAATTCGCCAAACCGCCATTGTGTTCGATAATCGCACGCAAAACTAACCGGGTAGTACACTTTAAATTGCTGCGCGCAGGGATGCAGCCAATAATTTGCTCACTATAAAAACCTACTCGATGTAAGCGTTGCCGAAGGCTGCGATCTTCGCTTTTGAGGATCAACAGATCGCAGCCTTCGGCAGCTCTTATGTAAAAGCGGCGCAGCCCGGGAGTTGAAAGATGCAGCGTTCCATTGCCACCGTTTCCTTGAGCGGCACCCTGCCGGAAAAACTCGAAGCCATCGCCGCCGCCGGGTTCGACGGGGTGGAGATTTTCGAAAACGACCTTCTGTACTACGACGGCAGCCCCCGTGAAATTAAACAGATGTGCGCCGATCTTGGCATCGCCATCACGCTGTTTCAGCCGTTCCGTGACTTTGAAGGCTGCCGCCGTGACCGGTTGGCGCGCAATCTGGAGCGCGCCGAGCGCAAGTTCGATCTGATGCAAGAACTCGGCACTGACCTGGTGCTGGTATGCAGCAACGCAGCGGCAGACAGCATCGGCGATCAGCAAATTCTGGTGGACGATCTGCGCCTGCTGGCCGAGCGCGCCGGTGCCCGTGGCTTGCGCATCGGTTACGAAGCGCTGGCCTGGGGCCGTCACGTCAACACTTATCAACAGGTCTGGGACATTGTGCGTCAGGCCGATCACCCGAGCCTGGGTGTGCTGCTCGACAGCTTCCACACCTTGTCGCTCAAGGGCGATCCAGGCGCGATCGCCGAGATTCCCGGCGACAAGATCTTCTTCGTGCAAATGGCCGACGCGCCGATTCTGCAAATGGATGTGCTGGAGTGGAGCCGACATTTCCGCTGCTTCCCGGGGCAGGGCGAATTCGATCTGGCGGGATTTCTCGCGCCGATTATCCAGAGTGGCTACACCGGGCCGCTGTCTCTGGAGATCTTCAACGATGGCTTCCGGGCTGCTCCGCCGCGGGCCAATGCTGCCGACGGTTTGCGATCGCTGCTGTACCTGGAAGAGAAAACCCGCCAGCGTCTGGAGCAGGAAGCCACGCCGGTGGTTAATCGCGAGATCCTTTTCGAAACACCCAAGGCCAGTGAGTACAACGGCATCGAGTTTCTCGAATTCGCCGTCGACGAGGCGCTGGGCGCAAAACTCAGTCTTTGGCTGCAACGCCTCGGTTTCGTCACGGCCGGGCAGCATCGTTCCAAGAGTGTGAGCCTGCTGCGCCAGGGCGATATCAACCTGATTCTCAACGCCGAGCCTTATTCGTTCGGCCACAGTTTTTTCGAAGCCCACGGCCCGTCGTTGTGCGCCACGGCGATCAGGGTCAAGGACAGCGCCAGCGCACTGGCCCGCGCCGTTGCGTATAAGGGCCAGCCCTATCGCGGACTGGTCGGCCCCAATGAACTGGAACTGGCGGCAGTGCGGGCGCCGGACGGCAGTTTGATTTATCTGGTCGATGAGGACGCCGATGTCTACGGCACCGACTTCAACCTGCTGCCAGACGCGGTGGCCTGCGGCGGCCTCAAGCGCATCGATCACATGGCCATGGCCCTGCCGGCGGACAGCCTCGACAGTTGGGTGCTGTTTTATAAAAGCCTGCTGGATTTCGAGGCTGACGACGAGGTGGTGTTGCCCGACCCCTATGGTCTGGTGAAGAGCCGCGCACTGCGCAGTCGTGACAGTTCGATTCGCTTGCCATTGAATATTTCCGAGAACCGCAATACCGCGATCTCCCACGCGCTGTCGAGCTATCGCGGCTCGGGGGTGCATCACATCGCCTTTGATTGCGACGACATCTTCGCCGAAGTCAGTCGGGCGAAAGAGGCGGGCGTGCCGCTGCTGGATATCCCGCTCAATTACTATGACGACCTTGCCGCGCGCTTCGATTTCGACGACGAGTTTCTCAGCGAGCTGGCCTATTACAACGTGCTCTACGACCGTGACGCCCAGGGCGGCGAGTTGTTCCACGTCTACACCGAGCCGTTCGAAGGGCGTTTCTTCTTTGAGATCATTCAGCGTAAAAACGGTTATGCCGGATATGGCGCGGCGAACGTCGCGGTGCGTCTGGCGGCGATGGCCAAATCGCGCAGTGGTGCGGTGCGTCAGGCGAAGTTGTAGGAAATTCGTAAGCGCGGGACCAAACAGCGGTTGCGTGGCTTCCTTCGGTGTGCCACGCGGCCCATAATCGCCAGCCTGTGCAGTGATGGCCGTGAGCCCGCAATGACAATCAATTCAGAACTATCCGCTGCTGCTGTCGAATCCAGCGCCGAGCCGCGCAAGAGTCGCAAGAACAACCCGGAAAAGACCCGCGAGAACATCCTGCAGGAGGCGATCGTCGAGTTCGTCCAGCAAGGTTTGTCCGGCGCCCGCGTTGACGCGATTGCCGAGCGCATCCACACCTCCAAGCGCATGATCTATTACTACTTCGGCAGCAAGGAGCAGTTGTACGTCGAGGTACTGGAGAAACTCTACGGCGATATCCGCAGCACGGAAAACCGCCTGCACCTGGACGAACTGCCACCGGAGCTGGCGATTCGGCGCCTGGTGGAGTTCACCTTTGATCACCACGATCGCAACGTCGATTTCGTGCGCATCGTCAGCATCGAAAACATCCACAACGCCGAATACGTGAAGCGTTCCGATGCGATCAAGGCACTGAACAATACGATTCTCGATACCCTTGGCACGATCTTGAAGCGAGGTGCTGACGAGGGCGTGTTCCGCCGTGGTATCGATGCGCTGGACGTGCATCTGCTGATCAGCTCGTTCTGCTTTTATCGCGTGTCGAACCGCCATACGCTGGGTGAGATTTTTCAGATCGATCTGCCGGACGATGCCATCAAACAGCGTCATCGCGAGATGATTTGCGAATCGGTGTTGCGCTACCTGCAGGCCTGACGCCATCCCCATGTAGGAGTGAGCCTGCTCGCGATAGGGTGTCTCAGACGAATACGTATCGGCTGACGAAATGCTATCGCGAGCAGGCTCACTCCTACAGGGTGGCGGCAGGGTTCAGCCATTCATGCTTTGAAAGTGCGCCAGCATCCGCTGCGCATCCGGCACCACGCCGCTGAACAATTCGAACGCTTTCACTGCCTGAAACACCGCCATGTTGCCGCCGTCCAGGGTTCGGCAGCCCAGGGCGCGGGCGTTACTCAACAGCTCGGTTTCCAGCGGGAAATACACAATCTCTGCGACCCACAGTTCCTTGCGCAGCAACTCGGCCGGCACCGGTGAGCCCGGCAGCTTGGCCATGCCCACGGGCGTGGTGTTGACCAGGCCATCGGCCCGCGCCAGCGCGCCGGGCAAATCCCCTCCGGCCTGCGCGCGCCCCACACCAAAATGCTGGTTGAGATTGTTCGCCAGGCTTTCCGCACGCTCGCGGTCGACATCAAAAATAGTCAGTTGCCGTACGCCTTCGCTCAACAGCGCGTGAGCCACCGCCGCGCCAGCGCCACCAGCGCCCATCTGGACTACGCGTTCACGGGCGACGTCCGTCAAACCCCGGCGCAAACCTTCAGCGAAACCGAGGCAGTCAGTGTTGTGGCCGACACGCTTGCCGTCCTTCAGCACCACGGTGTTTACCGCCCCGATACCGCGGGCTTCCGGCGACAGTTCATCGAGCAGCGGGATGATCGCCTGTTTGCACGGGAAGGTGATGTTCAGTCCGGTGTAATTCATCCGCTCGGCCGCCAGCAGCAGGTCGGGCAGGGCGCTGCTGTCGAGGTGCAGTTGATCCAGATCGATCAACCGGTACAGATAACGCAGACCTTGAGCATCGCCTTCGCGCTCATGCAGCGCAGGCGTTCGCGAGGCCTGAATGCCGGCGCCGATCAGCCCGGCGAGTATCGCGTTGCATCCGGACATGCGCTTACCCCTTGAGCCGCTGGCTGAAGTGTTCCAGCGCCAGTCGATAGCCGTGGCTGCCGAACCCGCACATCACCGCCGTGGCAATCGCCGAGACGAACGACTGATGGCGAAACGGCTCACGGGCATGAACGTTGGACAAATGCACTTCAATGACCGGCAACTCGCTGGCCACCAACGCATCGCGAATCGCCACCGAGGTGTGTGTCCACGCGGCCGGGTTGATCACGATCCCGGCGCAACGGCCGCGAGCGGCGTGAATCCAGTCAAGCAACTCGCCTTCGTGATTGGTCTGGCGAAACTCCACGCTCAGACCGAATTCTTCAGCGGCGCGACCACACAGCGCAGAAATGTCAGCCAGGGTCTCGTGACCGTAAGTCGCCGGCTCGCGAGTGCCGAGCAGGTTCAGGTTCGGGCCGTTAAGCACCAGAACGATAGGGCGCATGGGGAAGAACTCCACTTATTGTTTTTGGCTTGGGCCGAGGGGGGTTCAGCCTGTGGAGATAAAATGTACTAGTTGGTTACATTGGTCAATTGAACTACTTAGGCAGGAATGTTTTTTGTTCGGTGATCGCACGCCAACTTATGGCGATCCATCTTTTTCAAGGTGTAACGACAGCTTTGCTTACGTTTTTTCCGTTCCTTCTGCGGCCTCGATTACCACGAAACCGCTAGCCTTCTGTGACTTCCGGAAGATCTGTTCTCATACACCGGTCGTCGGACTCGAAAGGAAAATCGAGTTTTGCAATTTATAAACCTAACGGATGGGTTAGCATGAAGGTATGCAGTTACAGGGGATTGTCGATATGCATCATGTTGCGAGATGAACACTGTCCACCGCACGCCCATGTGGATGCGGGCGCCTGGAGTGCGCGATTGCGCTTCAGCTTCTGGCACAACGACGTTGATCTCTGGGATGTCGTGCCGCTGTCCCGTCGGCCGCCGCAAGCCGTGCTTGAAGGCCTGCGTCAGTCATTCGGACTATCGGCGCATCTGCGTCGCGCACGCGGAATCTGGTGGTCGGGCATGCAAACCGCTTGTCTCGACAATCAGGTATGGGACTGCGAATCAAATGAAGTGCCCGTGATGAAGCCGGTCACCGAAACGACCTACCGAATCGGATCGGCGTGCTATGACCCAGAAGAAGATAGGATATTTCTGACGCTGCTCGGCAAATTGGGAGGAGTTGAAATCGATTTATGAAAGTCATCAAGGCAAGACCGTCCGAGCATCGCCCCTTGACGGAGGAAATGCTCGATGCCGCCATAAAACTTGGCGAGGCACGACAAGCCAGCAGTTTGCAGGCCGTGTCCGTGACCTCCGAAGGATCATCACTGGTGGTTTGTTTCGAGGATGGCAGCGGTGTTTTGCTGCCGGTAAAGCTGTATCCGGAGTTCGATGGGTTTGACGCAGCCGATTATGCAAGCCTGACGATCGGCTTCTCCGGCACAGCGCTTTGTCATGAGGGTAAAGACCTGGATATTTCAATCGCCGGTATGATTTCGGCGAGCCCTTCACTCATGAGGATGGCGGCTTCGGTCGTTGCTTCGCGCAACGGTCGTCAAAGCAGTGCTGCAAAATCCGCAGCTGCACGAGCGAATGGCAAAAAAGGCGGGCGTCCGCGTAAAACCGATATCGCGCCCTAGCTCCCACAAAAAAACCGTCAGTCACGACGGCTTCTTCGTATCCGGTGCCGCGATCAACGCCGGGTCAGCAGCACACCCGATTCCATGTGGTGGGTCCACGGGAACTGGTCGAACAGCGCGCAGCGGGTGATGCGGTGGGTGTCGTGAAGCTGGGCGATGTTTGCCGCCAGGGTTTCCGGGTTGCAGGAAATGTACAGAATGTTGTCGAAGCGGCGGGTCAGCTCGCAGGTATCCGGGTCCATGCCGGCGCGCGGCGGATCGACGAAGACGCTGCCGAATTCGTAGCTCTTCAGATCGATGCCGTGCAGGCGCCGGAACGGGCGCACTTCGTTGAGCGCTTCGGTCAGCTCTTCGGCGGACAAGCGCACCAGGGTGACGTTATCCACAGCGTTTTCGCTGAGGTTGCTCAAGGCGGCATTGACCGAGGTCTTGCTGATTTCGGTAGCGAGCACTTTGCGTGCACGGGTGGCGAGTGGCAGGGTGAAGTTGCCGTTGCCGCAGTACAGCTCCAGCAGATCGTCAGTGCGATCGCCCAAGGCTTCGTACGCCCAGTTCAGCATCTTCTGGTTCACCGTGCCGTTGGGCTGGGTGAATGCGCCTTCCGGTTGGCGATAACTGAAGGTGCGCCCGCCGACCTCGAGCCGCTCGACCACGTAATCCTGACCAATCACTTCGCGCTTGCCCTTGGAGCGTCCGATGATGCTGACGCCAAGGTCCGCGGCCAGTTGCTTCGCCGCGGTGTGCCAGTGCTCGTCCAGCGGACGGTGATAACACAGCGTGATCATCGCATCGCCGGCCAGCGTGGTCAGAAACTCCACCTGAAACAGCTTGTGGCTCAGCGCCGAACTGGCCTGCCACGCCGCCTTCAGTTGCGGCATCAACTGGTTGATACGCAGGCTGGCGATCGGGAATTGCTCGATCAGGATCGGTGTGCGCTTATCGTCCTGAGAGAACATCGCATAGTGACGCTCGCCGCCTTCGCGCCACAGGCGGAACTCGGCCCGCAGACGAAAGTTCTGCAACGGCGAGTCGAACACGGTCGGCTCGGGTGCGGCGAACGGTGCCAGCAAGTCACGCAGGCGCGTGACCTTGGCGGCGAGTTGTTCGGCGTAGGCTTGAGAATCGAATGTCATGCGTTGAACCAACCCAGCTTGATCACGAACAGAATCGACAGAATCACCAGCGCCGGGTTCAGCTCACGGGCGCGCCCGGCGAGCAGTTTGATCACGGTCCAGGCGATGAAGCCGAAGGCGATACCGTTGGCGATCGAATAAGTGAACGGCATGACCAGCGCGGTCACAACGACCGGCGCGGCGACGGTGATGTCTTCCCAGTCTATTTCTGCCAGACCCGACGTCATCAACACGGCGACGAACAGCAGCGCCGGCGCCGTGGCGAAAGCCGGAACGCTGGCTGCCAATGGCGAGAAGAACAGCGCCAGCAGGAACAGCATCGCCACGACAATGGCGGTCAAACCGGTACGGCCGCCGGCACTCACGCCCGCCGCCGATTCGATGTAACTGGTGGTGGTCGAGGTGCCCAGCAGCGAACCGGCCATGGCGGCGGTACTGTCGGCGATCAGCGCACGGCCCATTTTCGGCATGTGGCCGTCCTTGCCCATCAGGCCGGCGCGCTTGGCGACGCCGATCAGGGTGCCGGAGTTGTCGAACAGATCGACGAAGAGGAAGGCGAAGATCACGCTGACCAGACCGATGTCGAGCGCGCCTTTGATGTCCAGTTGCATGAAGGTCGGCGCCAGCGACGGTGGCATTGAGGTCACGCCGCCGAACGGGGTGAAGCCCATGGCAATGGACACGATGGTCACCGCCAGAATGCCGATCAGCACTGCGCCGCGCACTTTCAGTGCTTCGAGGGCAACGATCAGGGCAAAGCCGAGGGTGGCAAGAATCGGCGCCGGCTGTTTCAGGTCGCCGAGGCCGACCATGGTGGCCGGGTTGCTGACCACGATGCCGGCGTTGTGCAAAGCGATCAGCGCCAGGAACAAGCCGATACCGGCGGCAATCGCCGAGCGTAGCGGCAGCGGGATGCTGTTGATGATCCACTCGCGGATGCGGAAGATCGACAGCAGGAAGAAACACACCGCCGAGATGAACACCGCACCCAGCGCCACTTGCCAGGTGTGGCCCATGTGCAGCACAACGGTGTAGGTGAAGAAGGCGTTCAAGCCCATGCCAGGCGCAAGGGCGATCGGGTAGTTGGCGATCAGGCCCATGATCGTCGAACCGATGGCGGCCGCCAGACAGGTGGCGACGAACACCGCACCCTTGTCCATGCCGGTCTCGCCGAGGATGCTCGGGTTGACGAACAGAATGTAGGCCATGGCCAGGAACGTCGTGACGCCCGCGAGAATCTCGGTGCGCACGTTGGTGTTGTGTGCCTTGAGTTGAAACAGCCTTTCCAGCATGTCTGCTCCCCGTGGCGCGCGTGGCGCCGTAAATGTATCGACCTCAACAGCAAAGCACAGACCGTCGCAAGCGCCTGGAAAATTGTGGTGGGCCGGAAAAAGCCGCGCATCATACCAGCAGCGTGAGGAATTTGGCGGATGTTGGCGTCGATCGTCGGCGAAGTTTTACGCAGCAAATAACTGCGCCATACTGCGCGCTGATTTTTCGGAGTGGGCAGGCATGCGTAACGGCGGGATGACAGTTTCTGGATTGATTGCAGCACTGCTCGCGGCAGTCCCGGCGTTCGCGGCGTCGGCGCCACCGTTGTCCGAAGTGAAGGTGATCAAAGTGCAATCGCCGGCCTGTGGCCTGGAAGACATTGCCGATAACCAGCCGCAAACTCAATGCAATCACAACGGGCCGAACATCAAGGTTTATGTGCTGGAAGTCGGCTATGGGCAGAACCAGCCACGGGTCGCCCTGGATGGTTTCGAAATCAACGGCACCCGAGCGCCGGTGTGTGCCTTCGATAACGGCAATCTGACCGAGTGCAGCCCTGGCAGCAAAACCGTCGGTTCTCTCTATACCTTCGATCTGGCCGGCAAGCAGGAAGGCACCTTCAGCTTCAGCAACACCTCGATCAATGCGCCGCGCAACACCCTGTCGACCCAGCTTTACATCAAGTAACGGCTGACGCTGCGCGATCCGGGTGAAGCTGACTACGCTTCAGGTATCACCCAGCGGATAGCGCCCATGACTTTTAGAGCACTGATTACCCTCGCCGAGGGCATCGACGATCTGCAAAGCGTGACCCTGATCGACGTGCTGCGCCGCGCCGGCATTGAAGTCGTCGCCGCCAGCATCGAAGGCCGACGTATGCTCACCTGCGCCCGCGGTACACGCCTGACTGCCGACGGCATGCTGGTCGATGTGCTGGCGCAGACCTTCGACCTGATCGTGCTGCCCGGCGGTGCCGTCGGTTCACAACATTTGGCGGCGCATCAGCCGCTTCAACAACTGCTCAAGGACCAAGCCAGCGCCGGACGGCTGTTCGCCGCCATCGGCGAAGCCCCGGCCACCGCCCTGCAAGCAGCAGGCGTGCTGCGCCAGCGGCGCATGACCTGCTTGCCCGGCGCCAGCCACCAATTATCGGGCTGTACGTTTGTTGATCAACCAGTGGTGGTCGATGGCAACTGCATCACGGCCCAGGGCTCAGGCGCGGCTCTGGAATTTGCCTTGACCCTGGTTGAGCAGCTTGGTGGCAAGGTGTTGCGGGGAAGGATGGCGGGGGAGCTGCTGGTTTAAGGGATCAGCCCTGGGCCGCGATGGGTTCAATCATCGGTTGCTCGCGATGCTCTGCTTGCCATAGATCGTAATCGGTCTGGACGCCTAGCCACACGCGCGCCTTGCCAATGCCCGCACGCTCAAGTCGTACCGCCAGGTCCGGGCTGATCGGCGCGTGTCCATGCAGCACGCGGGAAAGGTGCGGACGGGCAAAACCAAGATGCCGGGCCAATTCGCTCACGCTGATGCCAAGCTCAGGCAAGACATCCAGCAGCAGGGTTTCACCGGGGTGTGGCGGGTTGTGCATGGGGATGAGCCTGCCTCCTGTCAGTCGTAGTCCAGATAATCGACCCATTCGATATCCGAACCGACAAAACGAAAGATCACTCGCCAGTTGCCTGAAACGCTGAGCGACCAGTATTCGCTCAGCTCACCTTTCAACGGATGCAGGCGCCAGCCGGGCAAATCCAGGTAGCCGGGAAGCGTCGCTCGATCCATGAACTGCAACATGCGCGACAGTCGTTTTGCATGGTCGGCACGAATTCCACGAGTCGAACCTGTTTCATAGAAGCCACGAAGGCCTTTGTGCTGAAAGGACTTGATCATGGCGGCGAGTGTAAGGCGATACATTACACCCAGTGCGGTAGATATGTACCGCACCTTGTCGCTTGATGTGTGATGAGTAGGTGAGTTTTCCAAAAAACTCAGACCTTCTCTTCGACCGGCACATGCATCCGGTCCCGATTCGCCAGGGTCGGGAACAGTTTGATCCACGTTCCCGTCACCACCAGCGTGCCGATCCCGCCCATGACCACCGCCGGCACCGTGCCGAACCAGTGAGCGGTGAGGCCGGATTCGAATTCGCCCAGTTGGTTCGAAGCGCCGATAAACAGGCCGTTCACCGCGCTGACCCGGCCGCGCATTTCGTCCGGGGTTTCCAGCTGCACGAACGAGGCACGGATGACCATGCTGATCATGTCCGCAGCGCCGAGGACCACTAGCACCGCCAATGAGAACCAGAACGACGTCGACAGGCCGAACGCTATGGTGGCGACACCGAATATGCCGACGGCGGTGAACATCACCCGGCCAACATTGCGCTCCACCGCGAAGCGCGCCAGAAACAGTGACATCAGCAACGCGCCCACCGCTGGCGCCGAGCGCAACAGGCCCAGGCCCCACGGGCCGGTCAGTAGAATGTCCTTGGCGAACACCGGCAGCAACGCCGTGGCTCCGCCCAGCAATACCGCAAACAGGTCCAGCGAGATCGCCCCGAGAATGTCCGGGCGGCTGCGGATAAAGCGAATTCCCGCCAGCAATGAGTCGAGGGTGGCTTTGCCTTTGTTCAGCGGCGTCTGGCGGGCCGGCAGGTTGAGCATCAGCGCACAGGCAATCGCATACAGCAGCACGGTCGGACCATAGACCCAGACGCTGCCGAACGCGTAGAGCAAGCCACCAAGGGCCGGAGCGACGATGGTTGCCGACTGCTGCGCCGATTGTGCGGCGGCGACGGCACGCGGGAACAGGGCGCTGGGAACGATGCTTGGGAGCAACGCCTGAGTCGTCGGCATCTCGAACGATCGCGCCGCACCGAGCAGAAACGCGAGAATGAAGATCAACTCGCGCGTGACGTGGTCGGTCGCACTGCCAATGGCCAGCGCCAGGGCAATCATGGCCTGCAATGACTGACAGAGTGCAGCGACCTTGCGCCGGTCGTAGCGATCGGCGACGTGCCCGGTGTGCAGCATGAACAGCACCCGTGGAGCGAACTCGACCAGACCGACCAGGCCCAGATCCAGCACGTTGCCGGTCAGTTGGTAGAGATTCCAGCCAATCGCCACAGTGAGCATCTGAAAGCCGCTGGCGGTGAAAATCCGCGCCAGCCAGAAAGCCAGGAATGGACGGTGATGACGTAACAGCAGCGGCGCTTGAGTGGGCATCTGAAGGCAGGTCTTGGGCGAAGGAACGGCGAGATTATCACCAGTCTGTAACAGGAAGTTGCTACGAAAAAAATTCAGTTAGCCAGACATCGATATTTTCCGGGTTTTGCAACCCTGTGGCGAGGGAGCTTGCTCCCGCTCGGCGACGCAGTCGTCGTAACCTCGGTTTATCGTTAGAAATATCTGGGAGCGCTTCGCACTCCAGCGGGAGCAAGCTCCCTCGCCACAGGGGCTGCGTCGCCGGGCGGGAGCAAGCTCCCTCGCCACAGGGGCTGCGTCGCCGGGCGGGAGCAAGCTCC
>NZ_JABWQR010000021.1:0-119192 GCF_014270125.1 Pseudomonas sp. SWRI99
GTGACGCTCTGCGTCACGCCGACGAAGGAACGCGGAGCGTCCCGGGCGGCATTCCCACGCAGAGCGTGGGAACGATCACCGAGGGGCAGCGCCGCATCTGCTCACTCCTGCAGGTTCTTTGTTTCTTCAGTGGCAGCGCTACAATCGGCTCCTTTTCTCCCGGAGCAGATCCCATGAGCGACTCTCACCGCCGTCCGGTGTCCCTGAACAAAGCCTATCGCCTGCTCAACCACGGACCGACCGTACTGGTCAGCGCCGCCCATGACGGCCAGCGCAACATCATGGCCGCCGCCTGGGCCATGCCGCTGGATTTCGAGCCGCCGAAGGTTGCCGTCGTCCTCGATAAATCCACTTGGACCCGCCAGTTGCTCGAAGCCTCCGGCACTTTTGTGCTGAACGTGCCTTGCGTCAATCAGGCCGATATCGTGCAAACTGTGGGCAACACCTCCGGCCTGGACATCACCCGGACCCAGGGTCAGGACAAATTTCAGGCGTGCGGCCTACAGACCTTCGCTGGCGAACAGGTTGAAGCGCCGCTGCTGGAGGGCTGCGTCGCCTGGCTCGAATGTCGCCTGCTACCGGAGCCGCGCAACCACGAACAATACGACCTGTTCCTCGCCGAAGTCATCGCCGCGCAAGCCGATGAGCGCGTGTTCAGCGACGGCCGCTGGCATTTCGAAGGACATGATGGCTTGCGCACGCTGCACCATGTTGCGGGCGGGCATTTCCTGACGATTGGCGATGGGGTGGACGGCAAGACGCTGACGATTTAAATGGCGTTGATGGAAAACCTTCAGCGGATGTAGCAAGGTAGAGGCCAAATTCCATCTATCAGGCGCAACGCACATGGACTTATCTGTTGCCGGTTATCTCGCCCCGTTGCTGTCGCTGGCGCTGTTGTGGACGCTGGCCGTAGTCACGCCCGGACCGAATTTCTTCAACATCGCGCAACTGGCGGCCAGCCAGTCGCGACGGCACGGTGTCGTGGCTGCGCTGGGTGTGGCCAGCGGCACGGTGCTGTGGGGGCTGGCTGGCGGCCTTGGGATCAAGACTTTGTTCAGCGCCGCGCCGGCCCTTTATCTGGGCTTCAAGATTGCCGGTGGCTGCTATCTGATTTATCTGGGCCTGAAGCAATTCAAGCGCAAGCCCCCGATTGTCCCCGGTGCGCTGGCTGCCGCCCGCCAGACCTATCTGGGCGTCTACGCTCGCGGTTTCCTCGGTAACATGACCAACCCGAAATCGGCGTTGTTCGTCGCCACCATCTTCGCTACGGCCATGCCGGCTCACGTACCGCCACTCCTGCTGGCGCTGGCCGTGCTGACCATGGCGACGCTGTCGTTCAGTTGGTATTGCAGCGTCGCGCTGTTCTTCGCCAGCCGCCGGGTTGCCGGTGTTTACGAGCGGTCACGCCAGTGGCTGGATCGGTTGGCGGGTGGGTGCTATTTGTTATTTGGGGTGCATTTGGTGGCGAATCGCTGAGTCTCTAGCCTCAACCGTGTTTCATTGGTTTGATCAGGCTTTCGGCAGGAATCCCGAATAACTCATGAAGCTTCCAGATCATCGGCAAGGTCAGTGCTCGTTTGCCGTTCAAAACCTCATAGACTCTGTTTGTTCGACCGATAGCCGGAGCGAGATCAGCAGCAGACAGGCCTGATTGTTCCATTCGAAATTTGATGGCATCGATCGGATTCGGCAGATCCAGCGGAAAGTTCTTGGCTTCGTAGGCCTCAATGAGCGTGATCATGATGTCGAAGTAGTCACCTTCAGGGGTCCCCGGTTCTGGCTCGTTGTCGAAGAGCGCAGATATATTTTTAAGCGCCGCTCGGTAGTCTTCCTCGTTATGAATCGGGCGTATGTTCATGGGTTACTCCATTTCGACGGTGTCAGCGTCGATTGCATCGTACTGCTTGTGAGTGCCGACGAATTTTATGTAAATCGCGCCGTAGCGATAGGCCACAGCTACGATCAGGCGAAAGTCGTTGCCTTTGATGTTGAACACAACTCTTCGGCTTTATTTCCTGAAAGGTCCCTTACTTTATCTGCCCCAGCTAATTTTCGGGGTAGGAAAAGGCGACGAGGTGCATATGAACAGAGCCTATCGCCGACAAAAAAAGCCTACCTCCCGGTAAGCCTTTTCTGTCCACTTCGTAATACTAATCCCCCAGCGCTTCTCCCTCACGCCGGGGATCGGCACCCCCCGTCAACGTCGCTTTGCCCTGCGCATCCTTGACCCGCACGATTGCCTGCGTGCCGCTGGTCATGTCGATTTCGCTGATTGTGTGGCCCTTGTCCTTCAATGCCTGAATCAGCCCCGGGCTGAATTGTCCCTGTTCCAGTTCGGTCGGGCCGTTGCGGCTGCCGAAGTTGGGCAGGTTGATCGCGTTTTGCGCGTCGAGGTTCCAGTCGAGCAGGCCTATGGTGGTTTTCGCCACGTATTCGATGATCTGCGAGCCGCCGGGCGAGCCGACCGTGGCGAGGAAGTCACCAGTGTTGCGATCGAAGATCAATGTTGGCGCCATGGACGAGCGTGGGCGTTTGCCCGGCTCGACGCGGTTGGCGACTTTCCGGCCGTTCTCTTCGGGGATGAACGAGAAGTCGGTCATCTGGTTGTTCAGCAGAAAACCCTGAACCATCAGGTGCGAGCCGAACGCGGCTTCGATGGTGGTGGTCATCGACACGGCGCCGCCGAGGTCATCGACCGCCACCACTTGGGAGGTTGAGATGCGCAACGGCGAGCGGTCCGGCGCGTAGGCCACTTGCACGCCTGGCGGTGTGCCCGGTTTGGCGCTGCCCATGCTGCGCTCGCCGATCAGGCTGGCGCGGCTGGCCAGATAGGCCGGATCAACCAGACCTTTGACCGGCACCGGGACGAAGTCGGTGTCGGCCACGTATTGCGCGCGGTCGGCGTAGGCCAGGCGTTCGGCCTCGGCGATCAGATGCACGGCTTGCGGATTCGGTTCGAAGCCGGCCGGCTTATTGGTTTTGACTGGTTTGAGCGGGGTCAGGGACAAACTCGGGTCGCGGGTTTCCAGCGCCTGCAACGTGCCGAGAATCTGTGCCACGGCGATCCCGCCCGACGACGGTGGCGGCATGCCACAGATCTGCCAGCGCTTGTAATCGGTGCACAGCGGCGCTCGCTCCTTGGCCTGATAACGCTGTAAATCGTTCAGCGACAGGCTGCCGGGGTTGGCGTGGCGCTGAACCTTGGCGACGATCTCTTCGGCGATTGGACCTTTGTACAGCGCATCCGCGCCTTCGCTGGCGATACGTTTGAACACGGCGGCCAACTTCGGGTTCTGCAGGCGTGTGCCGACGGCTTTGACGCTGCCATCCTCATTGAGGAAGTACGCTGCCATGTCTAGTGACTGGCGGATGAGCGGATCGGCAACCAGCAGCGAATGCAGGCGCGGGGAAATCGCAAAGCCTTGCTCGGCCAGTTTGATCGCCGGCTCAAACAGCTTCGCCCACGGCAAGCGACCGTGTTGCCGATGCGCCAGCTCCAGCGCGCGCAACACCCCAGGCGTACCGACCGAGCGCCCGCCGATCTGCGCTTGCGTAAAAGCCATCGGTTTTCCGTCAGCATTCAAGAACAGCTTTTCGGTCGCCCCGGCCGGCGCCGTTTCGCGGCCGTCATAAGTGCGCACCTGTTTGCCATCCCACAACACAATCATCGCGCCGCCACCGATCCCGGACGACTGCGGCTCAACCAGCGTCAACACCGCCTGCATCGCAATCGCCGCATCAATCGCCGAACCACCCTGACGCAAAATCTGTCGCCCGGCTTCGGCCGCGAGTGGATTGGCAGCGGCAGCCATGTGTTTGCTGGCGTGGCGGGTTTGCAGATCAGCGCGGTAACCGGAAGCGGCTTCCGGTGCCAGCGGCAAGGAAGAAGAGGGCGGGGCGTTGCATGCGGTGAGGGTCAGAGCGCTGACAAGCAGTGTCAGGGCTGGCAGGCGAAAGCGCTTCAAGGGCTGGGCTGGAAACACGCGGGCTCTCCGTCCGTGGGGTAAAAGTCTTGGGGACTTTATCGAGCGGGCGGGCGGGGTGCAAACCGGGTGGGGATTTGATGCTTGGTCAAATCGTCCTCGACGGTACGTTCTAAAACCGGTTGGTTGCGATGGATTCAGTCGGCAATGGCGTCTGTGGTTGTAGTTCTTCGCCCCGGCTGGAGTACCTTTCGTGCATTTCTCCTACAGAACTTTCAGGTCGACAACCTACGCGCCGCTGCCTGAGGATGTTTTCTGTGGTTTTTTCCAGGATGGATATCAGCTGAAGAGGATGAGTCCGTTGCCATTCGATTTTATTTTCAGTCGGCCACTGTCATGAGCATTTCCAATGAGGATCGTGATTTTCTGGTGGCGTTGGGCAGTCGCATTGCACATTTACGCACAGTGCACGAGATAACACAGACGCGGTTTGCAAGGGCTTTAGGTCTTTCCCGGCAGACCTTTCAGGGTTACGAGGAGGGCACGCGCAGCATGCCGGTCACGACACTGGTGAAGGTGGCATTTGCGCTGCGCGTGCCTGTTGAAGACCTGCTCGGGGTTCCCTCGTACACGGAGACGCCCAGACGCAGCTTGACCTCGACGTGGTATCGACGGCTGCAGTCCATCAATGAGCTTTCGAAGGTTCAACAGAAGGTTATTGCGCAGATGCTCGACGCCCTGATCGCACAGGCGGGGACCAAAACAAGTAACGAAGAATGAAAGGCTTGAAATAACCCAAAGAACGCGGAACCAAGGTGCGCGAACACCCTGGCTCCGCTAACCACAAGCAGCTAAACAGGAGCTAATCATGGCTAAAACCAATCATACGTCATCAACCCCCATCACTGTACGCCGGTTGAAAATCGCCGCTGATTTTTACCCGGCCCACACAAAGGACACACCCTACGGCCCCGGCAAGCCTGTGCCTTGGATCAGGCTGCGCGGGTTGTGGTTGCGGCAAGCGGGATTCGAGGTAAACGAGAACGTCAAAGTGCGCGTGATGAAGGGGTGTCTGGTGATTACGGCGGAGTAGAGCAGTAGATGGGGGGCTTAGGTAAATAGGCAACACTGGCGCATTAAGAGAAACGCTGCTATCCCTTAAGGATAGTGGCGTTTTAGCTGAGCATTTCGCCGGTTACCTTTTTATGGTTATCTGAGTCCATAGTTTGATCGTGCGAGGATCAGCTCTTCAAAGACAACCCGGTGCAGGTGCTCCATATCTCCCGAAGTATTAAACAGGCCAAATCCTAAGGAATTATGTCGAGCAGCGCTAGGCCATGGGGAAAAGCTCTCTTTTTAAAGATGGCTATTTCAAAAAGTGTTTTGATTTATCTGGAAATTACTAGCGGTATAGGCCCGTTACACCAAGAATACACCCGAATAGTGACGTGGCATTATCTTGAATTCCAGATTTGCGTATGTGAGATCAGACGAAGTAAGTATTGAAAGTTAGACGCGAGGAGCATATACAGAAAACCCGGCGCTGGGCCGGGCTTGTCTTACGGCTTATAGAGCCAATCTCTTTCTTCTGCGATGGTCCGAAGGATTTTTGATTTTCGTTTGATATCGTTTTTCTCGTTCCCATCAAAGTCAATAATGGCGTGCTCTTTGAACGGCTCAGGATCGGGGAAAGCTGGAAGCTCCAGCGCTCCACACTCGGCAACCGTGACAGCTACCACCCCGACAGACCTAAGGCCCAGTGACTGAACGAAATGATCGTGAGCATTCGGTGGGTCGATTTGGTCACCATCGTAGCAAGAAAGTTTCTTATCATCTTTCGGCGTGGGACTAAAAGCTTGCGATGTGATCTTTCCATCCTGAATGAAGCTTGGATTAATTTGTCGCAGCAGATGCGTACTCTCCTTCATCAAATCTCTCCCTTTGCGGCTTTGGAAATTAAATCGACGAGCGCCTGTTTGTGGGTAGGATCGTCCAAGGAAAGCACTTTGGATATCTCTTGCATTGTCTCGGTGTTGAGGCAATGAAGGTCGCCAGATAGGCTGGCGAGATCAATTTCTAAGCTGACGTCCTGATTTCCGGTTCGCCATTCAAGCTGAACCCCACCCTCTTCTGTAGGGTAGATATAAGGGCTAGGCAGCGTAGGTGGATAGGTGTCGACGAAAAAGCTCTCAAGCCAGTCAAAGTCGGACGACGCTGGAACGAGCCCGCGACCATCCAGCCAACCGACTTTAAGAAGTCTCAGCTCGTCGATTCTAGCCAGTGGATCGTTGGTATCGATAATGGCGGCGTCCTCAATAACATCAAATGAGTGTAGCCGTTCATAGCGGTCAAATCGACCAACGCCCGAGACTGAAACCTTGAGCCCGGTTCGGTAGCCGCTCATCGCCTCAAGGATGGTATCCAAGTGAATAGCGTCAACCTTGGCGGCAATTTTTCTGCCGCCTGGCAGCTGCAGTTCGAAACTCATCTTGCTTTGATCAAGCTCAGACACGAGGCCGCGAACTGTTATTTCGTCCGTGAGTACCTCGTTCTGCGATGCGAGTAACAGACGTCGGCGAGTTAGCTTTGTGAGCCGTGCAGGGCGATCTTTTCCCGGGAAAAACTCCAGAACCTCTCCCTCCCTAAGCCCCCTTCCAAATCTGTCAAAATAGCCAAGCAGATTTGCAGGAAGGTGATCAGTGATAGGTTCGTTATGCTCGGCGGCATTGATCGCTCCCCCGATGGCTTGAACAGCGCGGAAAAAGTAATCCTCATTTGCTGCGGGAAATAGGCCGGCTGAGTCGTCAATGTAATCAATAGTAATGCCAGGTATCGCGCTACCGTCCTTGACTTCAGAGAGACCAATGGAAAGCGGGTCTGTAAATCCTTTTGGCGCCCTAATGCGAACGTTGTTTTGCACGAATATCCACTTGGCAACCGCTATTACGAATTCCTCCAGAACAGATATGTCCTTAAGAAGCTCAAGCGGGATAGTGTGCCCATCAAATCGAGCGCCGACAAACCGCGGTTCAATCAATGGTTTTTTCATGAGCGATCCCTATCCCTTGATTTCTGTTGTCGCATGAATTTCTGCAATTCCCTGCCCATTTCTGGTGGGGAGAAATGTCGCAAGTGGGCGCCGTTTGATGACGAAAGGCGCACGCTCCGCCTTGTTCCATCCCAGCATAGCCTTAACCAAGCATCACAGTCGCAGCTCCCTAGAAAGCTGCCATCGTTAAGAATGTATTCGTGCAAAGGCATCCGATTCTTCCTTTGACGGCGTTGAATCGAACCATGGTGGATTGTCGGTCATATGGGGAATCAAAGCACAGCGTCGCAGGTGGTGTAATTTACGAAATATCCGTTTCGTACGCTGATCGGATATTTTTCCTATAATTTTCTTCTTGAGAAATGCGTCAATTCGGTCTGCTGACGTGAAGCGGCCGATCTGAGCTGTAGGAGTAAGCTCGGGAAAGATTTTTCTCAAGGCATAAAAAAACGGCCTACCTTTCGGTAAGCCGTTTTTAGTACTTGGTGGCTACACAGGCAATTGAACTGGACGCCTAACCTACTGTATTTATTGGATATTCGTAATTTGTGATATTCAAGGGATACACCAGGGGATACACGGCGCCGTCTGCTGGGCTGTTTTTGGCCTGCTCGCCGTCGTCCTGAATTCACCATTGACGCTACTCATCTGTACCCGACGAACGGTAACCACGCTTCGAACCGACGCCACGAAGCGCTACCCCGGGACAGGGGAGTGGCCGCGGCTACCTGCCATCCCATTTCGGTAGGGCAGGTGCTGATAATTCACCGGCGCCTCTCACAGCCGCATTTCCCTGATGACCTTCCGCGGGTCTGCGCCTTGCCTGAGCGCTCGTCGTGCGTCCTTGGTCAGTTGGTCGAGCGCCTGCTCCTCGAAGGTAGCCGCCATGGCGCGGGCCTTTCTGATGATCAGCAGCGCCAGCTCGGCGGGAATCTTCACTTTCTCAGTTGGCAGGTAATCGCAATCGATCACAGACACGGCGCTGTCCTCTGGCTCGCGGGATGCTGGCGCTGGACCGGATCGGCGCCAGCGATGATCTGCAGATGTTATCAGTGCGCAATCGAAACTACCCAAAATCCAGGTAGTTTCCTGTCGCCTGCTCCGGCCTGCTGTCAGGAGCCAAGGCGCCCGGAAGATACTAGACGAGACCGGAGCGCGTCGGCACGCCGTCACCGCCACAACCCGCGCACTACAAGCTCTCCCGGCAACTGGTCGGCATCCTGCTGGCCGCAATCCGTCTAATGTCTGTCTAGTATTTGGTGGCGCGGCCGGCCCGTGGGCGCGTTGGCCTGTCCATCTACCGTTCACCCTTGACGGCCGTGGTTTTGAATTCTTGACGAGACGAGTGCCTACGGGGCCGCACGAAGTGCCGCAGGCCATGCTATGCGCG
This sequence comes from Pseudomonas sp. SWRI99, assembly GCF_014270125.1. Lineage (NCBI taxonomy): Bacteria > Pseudomonadati > Pseudomonadota > Gammaproteobacteria > Pseudomonadales > Pseudomonadaceae > Pseudomonas > Pseudomonas sp. SWRI99. Next base: position 8,366 of record NZ_JABWQR010000021.1, read on the forward strand.
GGTTTGCCGTGCCCGGTGGTGGTCCGCCCCTGGGGAAACCGTCAAGACCTGTCTGAAGTTCGGTCAAGGCTCCGTCAAGGATGGTCAAGGATTTCGGCGTGGCCTGCGCTGTGACAGTCCCATCCGTTCTGGACGCCCTGACCATCGCCGCCAGCCTTCCGAGCCGGCCCGGCCTTGATGGCCGCGGCCTCCGTCCACCGCCTACCAAAATACGCCGGGTCAATCCGTCCAGAACTGTCCAGAATCTATCAGGGGTCTGTCAGGGTTGTGAGACGGTCAACCTCCCCACTTTGACGTGGCCAAGGCGGAACAAGCCCCAGACGCCCACCGGCCTTGGATTCCGTCTCACACCTGTCTCACATTCCGTCAAAGCGTGGTCAAAGTGCGGTGGCTTTGCAAAGCGGCCAAAACGAGTAGAGCCATGACCCGCCCAAGTCTCCGAAAGCATTGATGAGCGCCCCAACAATGGAGACCGCTATGCCCGCTGCCACGTTGCTCCCGGCACGCCGCTCAGATGGGGTAGTCGTTACGAGGTCATCCCCCTGCAGATCTCCGTACCGCCCTGCGCCTGACTGCGACCGGTAGAAGCCGTTTGCAAACACTGGCGCCATGGTGAAAAGAAGTCCGGCTACGGCAATAACAGCGCCGAATCTATTGAGCATTGTCCAGTCTCCCTTCCATATGGAAAGGCTTACACCAGCAACCAGCGATGCCAACGCCAACAAGTAGATGAACGTCCGATTCGCCAGCCATTTGACCCAGGGATCAAGCGGGTGGCTGTCCACTGCGCGTCGTTTTGCGAACATTTCGTCCTTCCTTTGGGTGAATAAGTCCCCAGCCGGCATTGGCTGCGGATGTAACTTAAACCCGGATCAGGCATGTGTGAAGGTGTGCCCCCAATGGGGGAGAATGTCCAGCGTCAGCTATTTTTTGAAATATGCCGACACTGTGATGGTTTCCAGTGAAAACCACTGCCCATGGTGGAAACCTAAGTGGAAACCTCCAAGCGCCAACCATAACTTTTGATAACAGTGACGCGGGGGCGCCCACCCGAGGTTTTACGACTTTGTCGCGAAAGGTCGGCATGGGGACGACGGTTCGCGCGCAATGATGGTTGCGAACCAGGTGCGAACTTATCGTGCGAACCACCGGTGCGAACTTGCTGGCTGCTTCCAGTGCCAGGTGCGTACCGATCGTGCGTACCTGGCTGCGTACCAGTGTTGGGAATCTCGCTCCCACAGGGGATATCCGAGTAATGCTCCCTGCCATCAAAGATGATCCAGTTTTGGATCATGTTTCGCGGGCTCTAGGGTGCGTGAGGATCATGCGTGAAGACGTGCGCGAAGCCTCATTCATGGGGTTGGTTTTCACAATCAGCGTTGAATGCGTCGGTGACCGGTGGGAGTGGTCGCTACTGATGTTCACCGCGAATGGTCACTGGCTGGATGCGTGGCTCGGTGCTGGCCTGAGATCGATGCTGCGCGTACTAACTTTTGCTAACAGATCGTGGATACCAGCGTGGATACCAAAAACCATTCGTCAATTCGCATGAGTTCGATTTTTGCTGGCTCGGTCTTCTGTGAACATCTGTGACGTGAAATCGATGGCCCGGGTTTTGGACGAATGGAAAAATGACTAAGAATTTGATCGCCGCCCGCAACCTCGCGGAGGCTCAGCAGGCCAGGAGTCTGAGGGCGGAGGCAATATCTCTCCGCCTGGAAGTTCGTGTTGTGCTGAGACAGCTCGAGGCGCAGCGAGGCCTTTACCTCGTCCGGATGCTGCAAGTGGCTGATGTATTGCAGAGACTCGATTCAACTCATCGAGCGCGTACGGGCCAACTATTAGGCTGGCCACCAAATGCGCGTTGTTCGCGCTACACCAGCAGCCAATCACAGCCCCATCCTGACCTGGAAACTCACCAATAAACCGTGCAATCGAACCGTTTGGCGTCCATGGTGTAGTGCCATGGAGAGCGCGGCTTATGACTTCCGGTGATCGGCTTCACGATAAAGTTCTGAGTTACGCCCACGCGGAAATCCAAATCATCCTTGCTGGTTCGGCGAATCCGCAGTTTCACTTCGATCAGCTGGTCAGGACCCTGGGAGCGTTTGTTCATTGCGAAATCGTTACCCAAGATGAGGTCGACAGTATCCTGGCGGAGGCGAAAGTTGCCTTGGGTATCGCTGTGCAAAATATCGAAGACTTGTCACGTCTGGCAGCGTTTGCGCGCGCGGATGAACCTGACAAAACCTGACATCGTGAGGAGTGCGTCACCGTTGACGATGTTGACATCGCCACGCGCTCAAGCCCTCAACTCTGTTAACAATTGTCAAGGTTGGCCACGTCTGTGTGAGGATTTTGGATTGGTTACCAAAGGTGGTTACCACGCTTGGTTACCACCCGGCGGAGCGGAACATATGGGCTGCTGGGTAGCGCGCTCTGCCTCCTATCTCTGACACATTGTCAAAGGCACTCTTTTGTCGATCTCAGCGCGCTCTCTTTGCCTGATCCGAAGTCGAGGTATGCGCGCTGGTAAAATCTCACAGAGCTGCCAGACGCGGTTTTACTGATGCTCAGAATCTCATTCGTGTTCATGTCGTTGCCGCTGACCAGCCGATAGCCAATTTCCGTTTCGGACATGGTGGCGTCTGGTCGATGCTCCTGCCACTGCGGGAAGACACAAAGCGCATAATTCTTAGGCGTCTTGCTGGAGGAGGCTGAAAACACTGGTCCTTTTTGAACGAGGGCGCCTGGAGAGTAGCAACCTGCCAAAACGAGAGTCGAGGCTGCGAGTACGACTGCTATTGAAAAGCGCATGGTGGCGTTATCCGTAACTGATAAAGCCGTGAAGCTACCATGCGCTCAATAAAAGCCCAATAACCGAGTTACGCCTTATCTTCGGCGTAGATCGAGGCCGAGATAATCATCCCGCCCCACCGTCTGTGGCCGATGCAGATCGGTACCGGGTTGCCGCTGGCTGTGGTGTTCTTGGCGCTGCCGAAGGCGTAGGACGGGGAGTTTTCAGGGCCGGCGCTTTGCTTGAGCCCGGCAGCCTGCGGACTGAGCATCTGGATAACGCCGCCGGCGGCCGTGCCAATCCCCGCACCCATGACCGCGGTCGCCGCAGCGCCAGCAGTCATGAATGACGCTATGACGATAAGCGCAACTCCGATCACTGTCTGCAGAACGCCGGCGCGCTTACTGCCGGCTATTACAGGAACAATTCGAATCTCCTGTGCCCCTCCCAGCTTCAAGTCGCGCTCGCCAATGTTCCTCCGATTACGGAAAACGGCGAACTCCAAGCCTTTACTCTTGGCATTGGCCAGGTACTTCACAAAGCCAGGGTGATTCACGTCGACGGCCTTCACCGCTTCGCGAACGTCACCTGTGGAGAGCTCGTACAGGTGTTCCCGGCCAAAAAGTTTCCCAGCGCTACCGCCGAGCAGGATCAGGGTCTTATTGCCAAAATTTGTTGCCATCGCCATTTGTTACTCCTGGGCGCCTTGGGCGCTGTGTTTGGGGATTTCCATGCCGAGCTGGCCGGCGAGGATCATGCGTGCGGCCATTGCGTCGTTTCGAATTGCGATCTCGCGCTTCACGTCTGGATTCCAGGCCGAGCAGTGAGTCGATTTGTACGCCCGGGCTCCCCGGTATTCGATGCGCATCAGTTCGGCGGAGATCCTGGCCTCCTCCTCGGTGTAGAAAGGCCCCTCAATCTCCACCCGCTGGCCGTCACGCACGTGCTCTACCGTCCAGACGATGTACCCGCCGATCGTGCCGGGGTCAGTGGTGAAATCTGTGTCCTTGCACGCTTCCGCGAAGCGTATGTGGTGTGACATGTATTGCCTCCTTCGACGCCGTGGCGCCATTGATGGGCGGATGCCCGGTTGTGTTGCTCCGTGTCGCGACACCTTTTCGTGATTCGCAAAACGTGTCGCGTAATTGGGTTTCTACTTGCCGACGATGCTCAGGGTGGGCGGAAGCTTTGGGCCAAACGGTGCGCCAGGCGCGAAAGGGTCTGGCCGCAAATGCTCTGGGCAGTCCCTGATGAAGTTGGCAGTCGCGATCTGACAGGCGTTGAACAACGGCGCGTCGTTCCATTCCTGTCCTCGGCGTGCGGCGCTGTCCTCCAGGGAATGGGCGAACACCAATTCCGCCAAACCGTTCACGCCGTCCTTCCTCGCCGCCTCCCGCTCCACGGCGTTCACCGCCAGCAGATCGCACACCCGGTCGAAGCCCAAGCCATCCATCAAGCCTTCGGTGTCCAGCATCAGCGACCGGCCGAACGCGCCCAGCACCTTGCGCACGTCATCCCATTCAGCGCTCCGATGGTCCGAAGACTTCTGCTGAATCTCGTAGATCTTGTTGGCGGTGAAGGGCAGGTAGTGGCGCAGCTTGCTGGCCTCCCGCCGTATGGCTCGGCGCTCGGTTCGGATGTCGTCTGCTCTCTGGCCGAGGATGCGACAGAGCCGGCGGGTGGTGATCAAGCTTGTGCTCTTGCTGGCGCCTGGCTTCTGCGCGATTTCCAGCAGGGCAATGACGATATTGGCCTTCATGGTTTTGTCTCCATGGGCGTGCGGTCGTAATCAGCGCGCAACTCGGCACCAACGCCGCAATAGCGATTGGTGGGCGCGTAGCACGATCGGCAGGCCATGATGTGGTTGAGGTATGCGTCGCGCGCCCGCCGCCACTCGGGCGTTGCCGTGGCGGCGCTTGCGTGAGGCTCAGTCGCGAACTGGGGGCGACGTTCTGCGTGGGTGATCAGCGCCAGCGACGGACGAGGCGCATGGCGTCGCGGATTCTCCGTGGTGGTACTCGCGATGATCGGCGGCATGTGATCGAGCAGACTGGAGAGGAGGCTCACGGCTTCACCTCGCCCGACTTGCACCATTGCCCAAATGTGTCTGTGAAAAAAAAACGGGGGAACGGGGGAACAGTGGGAACACCCAATGATTCCGGGGCTTTCAGAGGGGGATTTTGTACCCCACGTTTTTTTGTGGGGAACAGTGATAACCAAACGTCAGGAAAGCGCCGTTCGCTTATATTCAAAAACATGTTTGTGTTCCCCCTGTTCCCCAAACACCAAATAAGGGGGAACGGCTACAGGCCGCGTCTTTGCTGGCTGTTCCCCCGTTCCCCCTGTTCCCCACGTTTGTAGGTTCCTGTGAAGTCGGGCATTCGTCTCTGGTATTGGTGGAGGTCATACGGCACCGCCTTCGCCGTCCAGGGCTTCCGGGTCGATGACGTACAGCCGAGCAGATCCGCCGGCGGGGATACGGTACTTTTTGGTCTTTCGGCTATCCCGATCGGTGTCGCGCTTGGCCAGGGCTCCGCCAACCTCCAGCGCCTTGATGACGCGGGTGAGGCCGAACCCGTGGGCGGCTTCGATGAGCGCGGACTTGTTGAACAGGAACAGTCGCTTGTTGGCGACCACCTCCCAGTACCCTGCGCGGTTGAAAACCTTGGCGTCCGCCTCTGGGGCGTCCACGTCGGAGAATCGGCTGCTGCCGTGCTTGTCGATAAAATCGATGATGCCGGCCAGGATCTGGCGGTCTTCGGCGTTCCCTCCGCCGACACGGGAAAGCCATTCGCCGTAGAGCAGGCGGCAGTCGGCGAGGGCGGTACCTGGCTCCCACGGGAGCAGTCCGTAGGCGATGGCCATCTCGCCCGCCAGCGCGATCACGGCGAACCGGTCAGCCACCCGGCCGGCCTGGGCATTGTCCTCGACGAACTGCGCGCGGATGCCGTCAAAGTCACTGAGCAGTCCAGGCTTGTCATCGGCCGCCACCAGATGCTCGACGAATGCCGGGCCGAGATGTCCGTGGTGCGCGCCAACCGCGACGGTCAACTGCCGGTGGAAGTCCGCGCCCTCAAGGCCGTGCAATTCATCGAAGGCGCGGTGGGTGCGGGTACCGGCGTTCACGTCGACCATGCGCAGCTCGGCGCCAGCATGGGCAGCGTTACCGGATATGGCTGCGTGCTCGGACAGCGACCGCTCGCCGCTGGAGAGCGTGAGGAGGCGCCAGCTCAGTTTCGCCCGGCCTTCACGCTCTCGGGTCATGGTGCCTTTGCCCTGACCATTGGCGAGGGAGTAGGCCATTTCCTGTACCCGCTTGGGGTCGGCGCGCTTGATCTCGTCCAGCGGCAGGATGGTGTCGTTACGACTGGACGCCTCGATCTCAAGCCCGCCCTTGGTCATATCCCAACTGGCGGCGAACACGCCCGGGTCACCCCACACGGAGGAGCCGATCAGTTGAGCCAGCGACTTGCCGCTCGAGCTGTCACCGACCAAGTGAACACCCCCGCCCAGCACGCCGACCAGACTCAGGAGAGGCCCGGCCAGCGAGCAGCCGATCGCCAACGTCAGCACGGGATTGCCCACGCACTTGGCTGCCACTTCAGCCTGCCACCGCGCCAGCTCGCCGCGCTGACTGAACAAAACCTGAGCTCTGTTGCTCGCCTGATATCGCACGTTGGCGGTGCCGATCGTTCGCCCGGGTAGCACGAACGCGCCTGATTCATGCCAGCCTGGCCGGCCCGTGGTGGCGAACACCTCGGCGGGGTGCTGATCGAGCAGGTACTCCATGAACGTGCCGCGCTTCTTGAGCGCGATGATTACGCCCATGCCGAAGAGTGCCCGGCGAGCGTCCTCGCCGCTCCCGCCGAACACCTCCATGGCGATGATCCATTCCTTGATGCCGCCCTCCGTGACCAGGCGGAGCAGACGCCCTTCGCTGCCGTCGTCGCTATTGGTCGTGCGCGCCACAACCGTGACAGGGCTGGAGATCCATTCGTCGGTGATGGGGCGGTCCGCGGCGTCGCTCTCCGCGTCGTCCTGATCGGCGGCGGTGCGCTTGAAGCTGTGCCAGTACACCCCGGGGCGCAGCTTGCGGCCGTTCTCGTTGGTTACCCAGTGCTCGTATACCGCCCAGCAGGGCCGCGCTGGCGCAATGGTGGCGGCTTCCAGCCGAAGGGTGATCACGTTGGCGTCAGGCTTGGCCATTGGCGAGTTTCCAGTTTGCAAGGTCGTTGAAGTCAGTCAGGGATTCGGGGGCGTTGTCTGGCCAGTCGGGGAAAGCGACCTCACCACCCACGGCCGCGGCTGCGGCGTTTGCAGCGGCGCGTCCTGGGTTGCCATCGGTGAGCCGATCATCGTCGCCAGCAACGACAATTGGCTGGGCTGGGTAGCGGGAGCGGAGACCCATTGCGGCCGGCATCAAGTTGCCCGCGTTCATGGCTGCGGCCACCGCGTATCCGCCGTGCTGATGGAGGCTGGCGCCGGTCGCCCACCCTTCGCAGATACAAAGCACCGCGCCGGGCTGGATGATGCCCAGCGGGGAATAGGTGCCCTTGATCCGCCCGCCGAAGAGAAAGCGCTTGCCGCCGTCCGGTGCGATGCGTTGTAGGTTGACCAGTCGACCGTCGAGGTACAGCGGAACGAGCAAGTCAGCCCCGCGCTGGCGCAAGCCGTAGGAGCGAACACCCTTCGCCGCCAGATACGGATGGTCGGGTGATGCGCGCCGCGCGTTGCGCCACCAATGATTCGCTCTTGCCGCCGCCCGCTCATGGCGCTGGCGCTGTTCCGCTTCACGCTGGCGCCTAGCCAGTTCGATTCGCTCGCGGATCTGCGCGGCTTCGCGGGCGTCCACCGGCTCGCGGCTACACCAGGTGCTGGTGGTGCCGTCCTTCCAGCTTCCGAAAGCCCCGGATGCGATGTTGTCCAGATACAGCACATACCAACCGTTTTGGCTCCCGACCTTGTCGCCTGGAACATGAAACCTGTGAATCTCGCTATCGGGTTCGGGCAGCCAGTTAAGCGCTCCATACGCGCTCTGGAGCGTTTCGCGGAATAGGTGAATAAGATCGCTTGTCTTCGGATTGTTCAAAGGGCTACCCCCTTGGCAATTTCGGCGCGCACTTCTTCTAGAGTTTTGCCAGCGGTATCTACGTTCATCCCTGGAGCTCGCAGTTGGGTTATCTCCAAGTCGGATAAACCCATCGCTCGCATTTTTGTAATCCACGCGGCCAGCCGCTCCAGTGCGTTCTGTTTGGCGTTCGGCCCCCTCATCATTTCGTTGGCGCGGAGGCATACCTCGCACATGTCGCTGGGTAGCGGCCTCGACATCCATGTACCAGGGCGTCGATATTCGTAGAGCCCGCAATCACAACGACATACCCACCAAGTGCCATTGCCGGAATTGCTCGCTCGATGCCAGGCGTAAGCAGTCATGCGTCCACGCCGGAGTCCGGTGTAATCGGTAGCGCGCATCGGTCGCTGAGGACACGATGGTGGATGGTCAAGCGTGATCCTCTTTTTGGGCCGGGCGCTGTCGAATCTCACCTCGAAGTGTTCGCCGCTACAAAAACCGACGGTCGCAGACGCCCTGTTGACAGGATTCGGATGTAGCTTGAGCTTTTCAAAGGAGGACGATTTCATGCCGCGCCCTCCGGTTCATAACGCGCCAGCACCACGCCGATCTGCTTAACGACCGCATCCGTCTCCTTGCGGCTGTGGTCGTCGGCGGCGCTGTCGCGCAGCGTCACCAGATCGCTAAAAGCGCACAGCAACAGCGACCGGCCGTAGTCATCCATGTGGGCCGGCTCGCTCTCGCGCCCGGTAGTGGCGTGCGGGTCGAACTGAATTACGTCACCCATGGCTGGCGCTCCCTGCGAAGGCGCGGCAGATCCTGCCGTTGTTCAGTGCGTGCCAGTGGGTGAAGTCGTCGATGGAATCGACCAGACACGCAGTGACCTGGGCGTCGGCGCTACGCATAACTACACGCCCGCACTCGGCGTCGGCTTCGGTCAGGAACGGACCCAGCAGCGCTTTGGGCGCCTTCGGATGGGTCACATAAAACAGTTCGTTGGCTTTCTTCAGGCAAGCCGATCCCGTCGACGCAGAAGCGCCGTTTTGAAGTTTCATGGTCTTAACCCTTTATCGAATCAGCGTTTCGCGCCGAGTGCGCGTCGTTCGTCTGCGTCCGGCGTGCCCGTTCTGCCGCCATAAATCCAAGCCCTTCATTCGCCTTTTTGAGCGCGGCCTTGTCGTCGACCTGGGAAAGCCGCAATCGCGAGCCAACAGCCGACGCCTCGGTGAACTTGCCGATCTCTGCCATGAACCCCATGACTTGCGCCTTGAGCGTTTCCAGCTCCTCGGGGGACGCCTGGCTGGCGCGGTCGATCCACGAAGCGGCGATGTATTTGAGGTGGTCGCCATCAACTCGCTGGGCGTAATTGCTCATGTGTTTCAAGGCGATCAGCGCCAGCGCGCCGCCGGTTGCCCAGCCACCGCTATAACCACCGATCAAGGGAACGTCCCAGTACCCGATGCGCCCCATCGGGTCGGTATAGACGGTGTTGCCGACGTAGGGGAGGCGGTGAGCCGGGAGGGTTCTGCGGCGTTTGAACATCATTGGCTGAATCATTGGGACGCCTCCTGTTCGGCGATGACATCACCGAGGAGATCGGCCCAAGCCATGGCTGTGTGCTGTGCGAACATGGCCGTCACACGGGCCACAGCGATGTGAGTCGAGGGCGAGGCGATCAGCGCCAGCGACATCGCCAGAAGCACCAGAATGTCCTGCGCATCTCGCAGATCTTCGACCACGCCTGCGTTGGTCTTGAGCGTGCCAGTCATACCTCACCTCCGAGGTTCGACAGGTTGTCACTCAGCAGCTCGAACGACTGCTCCACATCCCCGAGGTGCGTTTCTGCCAGGTACACGCCGAGGTTCGACAGACCGGGAACGTTCTTCCCATCGGAGTGTTTTTGGTCGTCACGAATGGCGGTCATCAGGGCCAGCATCCAGTCGCTGAACTCGCGGCAGCAATCGAGCTGGAAAAGTGCCTCTTGGGCCACCTGTTTGCAGGTGCCGGCTTTGGATTTGATCGTCATTGCGCACCCCCTTCACCCATTTCGGCGCGCTTGCCTACCACGCCGTGCGAGGCGCCCAGGTGGCGATGGCGCCAGCAGAAATTCCCGCTGAACGTGCGGATCTGCTCAATATGGCGGGCAATGTCACACGCCAGCTCATTGTCGTAACCACCCATCGCTGGAATCACGAACGTCAGCAGGATTTTCTCCAGCTTTTTGTGCTCTTCGCGGGCGAAATTCATAGAGCACATATCACGAGCATCGATCATTGCTTCGCTCAGGATTTCCCCTTCAATTGGGGAGGCGCCCCCGAGGACGCAAAGTTCGCGGCTCATTGAGCACCTCCTTCAACAAGCAGGTGCTCATAGTCCTCGATGAAACAATCCACCGAGTTTGCGTGGTCCATAGCGACGAACGCACCCAGTGAGGCGAGGCGTGACTGGTTGGAGTGTTCTGGGGAGGATTCTTTGAGGGCGATCAACAGCGCTTCAAGCTGCTGCAGAATTTCCTGACAGCCCCTCAGGTGCTCAAAGGCGTCACTGGCAACTTGATGCGCGGAACGGGCGACGGCAGTCATGCGGCACCCCCGACAGATTCCAGTGTGCGAACGATGGCCATGTGGGCGTTGTAACGGGCGAGACGAACGGAGACGGACGAGTTTGCGCGGAGGGCGCTCAAGGCCATGCGGCGGTGAGCAAGTGCGCGGATTTTGGACGGAATGAGGGCGGACATAGGTGGCGCTCCAAGTTCGATATCGGAACTGCCACGGTCCTTCCTACGGGATTGGGTGGCAGCCGTGCGTGGGGTAGGAATACCGGGAAACTTGGAACCCGGCCAGGCCGAAGCCTGCCCACACACGGCCGCCATAACACTTAACTGCGGGCGTAAAAAAAGACGCCAGCAATCGGAATGGGGGCGCCTGTGCGCCAAGTTTTCTGATGGGTTCCTACACCCGGCCATGGATTTTGCCATGACTTGGGGCGAACCATACCGACGGGCGCGACTGCTGGCAAGAAGACTTATCGACCGTTCATCGCTGATCATGAGGGGAGCAATCATGCCGCCACCTTTTGGCGGGATGAGCCCGTCTTCTCAAGCATGGCCAGAACGTTGCGCCCGCGCTTGTGTTCGGAAGCCGGTAGGCTGTAGCGGGTCACCAGGCAAGGCAGACCCCAATGATTCGGCACACGCTCCATCAGGCGGTTGAAGTTCAGCCCGTAACCGTTGGACAGACTGCTGATGGTCGAGTGAAGGCAGTGGTCGCCCAAACGCTCTGCCTCGAAGCGATTGAGGCTCAGGTCTTTGAGGAAGTGGCCCAGGACGCGACTGATCTTTGTCGGTGCTTTCCCGGTGCTGGTGGTAATATCGGCTTGAGATTTTTCCGGGCCGGCCTTTTTGGGTTGGCCTTTTTTTTGGTCAGTCATTTATGCGGCCTCTCCACGCAGAGCGATGCGCTGGCGCACCCATGCCTGGACCTCGGCTAGCACGAAGCCCACCGGCGAGCCGCGCGACTTGCTGTTGCTCAGGGGCACCGGGCGCGGAAAGGTCGGATCGTCTTTGAGGCGTTTGTACACGGTGGGGCGAGCGAGGCCGGTGATAGCCTCAAGGTCCGGCATGCGAATCAGGGTGATCGCCGGGTCAAAGTTCTGTGCAGAGACAGCGGAAGGCTGGTGCGGCGTATGAATGGTGTGCATTTTGCGTTTCCCGATACTGATTTAGACAGGAAACACATTGCGTCGGCAGGGCTATTGTCGAAAATGTATGACATGCCGGCGTGCCGTCACGTCATACCAATCTGTCACTTACCGGCAGCGATGTCAGAGCGGTCTGACACATTGTCAGGCTTGATCGCACTCGCCAATTCCGCGGCCTGGCGCACTGGGATGCCTCGCTCCGAAATGAAGCTCTGGATGCTTTTCTGCAAGGGCGGACGCTCTGGATCGTACTCAATCCAGAATTTGATCGTGGCCTGTTGGGCGGCTGACAGAGCTCTTGTCGTATATGGGAATGTGAGCGCCCCAGTATCGGTTGGACCATTGCTGTCATGGGTGATGGGTATCAGCAGCGGCTTATCTCCCGGCAGTGGGCTGTCCGGCTGCGCAGTCGCTACCGCGTCGCTTGATTCGGCTGCCTCCATCTCGTCGATTGCGTGGAATTGGCGGAGGACGTACGACATACCCCACGCTGCGCACAACATGCCGCTTGTGCTGCCCATGACTATCCACCCCAGCGTGTCATAGCCGTACTGTTTCAGAGCCAAAAACACGCACAGCAGGATCATGCCGGCGACCATGCCCGCAAGAAAAAGGCCGAGCTGGTGGTTGTAGTATTCACGCTTCATCTGCCGCTCCCTCCCAGGAGCCCCAATTGGCTAGATTGGCTGACCAGGCGGTTGGGAATCCCGCTTTTCGTCCCGTCGGACTAGATCAGCCAAAACTCTATGCTCTCCAGATACTGGCTATTCAAACAGTAATGGCGGACAGTCTATATCTGTCTATCTATCAGATGAAAGCGCCGTGTCATGCGCGTTTACCGAAGTGTCCCTGAACCACAACACCGCCCGCGAGACCGTCGAGGTAGTTCGCATACCATTGCATCATCACAGTGCGCTGCGGCAGGTACTTCGCTTTGTTGTATACGCCAGCGACGCCGGGCTTCTTGTGGGATAGCTGGGCCTCGATGTGGTTCTCGTCGAACCCGTTTTCATTGAGGACAGTCGACGCGATGTGTCGGAACCCGTGCCCGGTCTGGCGCCCCTCGTAACCCATTCGCCGCAGTGCCATCAGGAACACCGTGTCGCTGCGGGGCTTCGTGCGGTCGCTGCGGCCGGGGAAAAGCAGGGGATTGCCACCGGTGTACTTGCGCAACTCTTCCAGCGCCTCGATCGCCTGAGTGGAGAGGGGGACCAGATGCTCCATTCCCTTTTTCCGCCCCTTCCGATTCACCGGGACAGTCCAGATCTTTTTATCAAGGTCGAACTCTGACCACTCCGCCTCGCGCAGCTCGCTGGGGCGCACGGCAAAAAGGCTCAGCAAGCGCAGGCCGAGGCGGACATCGTGGGCATGTGGATATGCGGCAATCGCGCGGATCAGGCCGGGCAACTCGTCTTGCGTTACGTGCGCGTAGTTCTCGGCTTTGCCTGACTGAAGATACTTCTGCAGCCTTCCAGCGGATTGTGCGTCGCGCGACCAGTCACCCTGGCCAAGTCGTAAACGTCACGGCAGTAGGAGCGAACCCGGCTCATTTGCTCAAGGATTCCTTTCTGCTCCATGCCGCGCAGAAACTCCATCCATTCGAGTGGGGTGATATCCACGAACTGGCGCTTGCCGAACACAGGGAAGACATGACGCTCCAGGGCGCCGATGATCCGCTTCGCTGTTCCGGCATCCCAATTGGTCAGGCGTGACGCGTACCACTCCCGCGCCAATGGCTCGAACGTCTCGCCGGCGATATCCCGATCTGCCTTTTTGCGAGCCTGTTTCGTGACGATGGGGTTTTTGCCGTCGGCGGCATCGGTGCGCAGTTCAGCAGCTTTCTGCCTGGCGGCCGATCCGCTCACCTCTGGGTAACCGCCGAGCCCGAGCCATGACCATTTGCCGTCTGGCTTCTTGTACCGGAGCTGCCAAGACTTTTGCCCGTCAGGTTTCACGCGAAAATAAAGGCCGCTCCCGTCGAGCTCGCGATACTCCTTGGCGTCAGGCTCAAGGCCGGCCAATGCGGTATCAGAAAGGGGGCGGCGTTTTATCTCGGAGCGCTTCATTTGGGCTTGTATCCCCTCGGTTCAATTATTTGTCGAGGATACACAGGGGGATACACAGAGGGAAGGTATAGAGGGATACAGGGAGAGATAGCCAGAAACAAGAAAGCCCGCACTAGGCGGGCTTCTTGAGGTTGCTTAGAGACTCATGGAGACATCTGTAAACAGGTACTTGGTGGCTACACAGGGACTTGAACCCCGGACCCCAGCATTATGAATGCTATGCTCTAACCAACTGAGCTATGTAGCCAAGTGGCGCGCATTATTCCCCTGAAATGATAAAGCGTCAAGCGTAAATCAAAAATATTTCTTCCTGTTTTCAACCGCTTATCCTCGGGCCCCGAAAATCGGGGCCGGGGAGGGCGTCAGCGCAGCTGGAATCTGGCGGTATTGGCGCTCAGGGCCTGGCTGCCCTGGCTCAAGGTGTCCGCCGCGAGGTTCACGGCGCGCGCGCCTTCGAGCAAACGCACCGCCGCTTGATCGACCTGCTGGATATTGCCGCTGACCTCATCAGCCGTACTCGCCTGCTCTTCAACGGCCGTGGCGATCTGCGCCAGGGTGTCGGTGACACTTTGTACGGCGCTGGCGATTTCCCCAAGGCGTTCGCCGAGACCAGTGACCGCTTCGGCGTCCGACTGGGCCTGGCCGCAAGCGGCTTCCATCAGGCTCACCGCTTCGTTGACGGTAGCGCGCAGGCTGTCGACGGTGCCGGCGATTTGCGCGGTGGACGATTGCGTGCGTTGCGAGAGGCTGCGTACCTCGTCGGCGACCACAGCAAAGCCACGACCCTGTTCACCAGCGCGCGCCGCTTCGATGGCGGCGTTGAGTGCGAGCAGGTTGGTCTGCTCGGCGACGCCGCGAATGGTGTCGACCACCAGTTGAATCTGCTGGCCTTGCTCGCTGACCCGGCCGAGCGCGGCGGCGGTGTCGTTCAGGCGTTGATTGAGCTGCTGAATGCTTGCCGTGGTGCGCTGGCTGTCGCGGCTGCTGTCGGCGGCGATGCGGCGGGTGTGCTGGGCGCTGCCGGACGCCTGCTCGCAGCTTTGCGCCACGCCTTGCGAGGTGGCGGCCAATTGCGTGGCGGCAGCGGCGATCTGGCTGATCTGCAACTGCTGCGCCTCGACTTCGCCGAGGGCGCCGCTGGAGTGTTGGTTGAGGCTGCGCACCGCGTTGCTCAGTTGCGAGGTCTCGTGGTCGACGCCGAGCATGCTGCTGCGCAGTTGCACCACGGCAACGTTGAGTGCTGTGCTGATCGCCGCCAGTTCATCGCGACCCACCACCGGCACTTGCAGGCTCAGGTTGCCGTCGCGCAAGGCTTCGGCGAGCAGGGTGATGCCGCTGGCGCTGCGGCGGATTGATGCCTGCAGGCAGACGAACAGGTACAGCGCGGCCAGCAGCAAACAGCCGAAGATCATGGCAACAAGGATGAACTGGCGGATCGCCGTGCCGTGATAGGCATCAAGCCGCTGATCCAGCGCTACCAGCGATTGCTGGCGCAGGGATGCCAGATCAGTGAGCAACGCATCGAGGCTACGTTCGAAGTCTTCCGGTTTCAGGTTAATGCTGCCGCCGAACACGCCGTCGTCGAGTACCTTCAGGCTGCTGTCGAGGTGTTTGAGGCTGTCGTGGTATTGGCTGGCCCAGGCTTGCAGATCGGCTGGCAGACGCGCTTCGAGCAGCCCTGCCGTTTTCACCAGTTGCTCGCGGGCGTCGCCGATGCGGCTGCGCAGGTCACGCAGTTGCAAGCGGCTCTGCAAGGTGAACTGGCCGGAGACGACCGAGGCCTGACCGACGGCCGCGAGGCGACCGACCCGCTCGATCAGGTCCGGCGCGTGTTGCGTGGAAATCTGCGTCAGCAGGTAGGTTTCCAGCCACGGCGCCAGCGTCAGGCGATTGTCCATGACAATCTGCTCGCGCAAGGCTTGCAGTGCGCCCAGGGCATTGGTGAAACGGTCGTAACCGTCCGGCCACCAGCCAACACCGCTGAGGCTTTTCGAATCCAGACTCTTGAGCGCCGATTGCAGCGCTTGAAAGCGCGCGAGGGTTTCGCCCTCGGCGCCTTCCTGGTTCAGCGCGTTACCCAGGTCGGTGGTGGCTTGCAGCACCGCCGGTTGCACGCCGTCGAACGCGGCCATGGCGGCGAGAGTGGCCGGTGTCGGCTGGCGATTGGTTTCCGTGGCGCGCCAGCGGGCGGCGCGGTCACGTTGAGCGGCGAGCAGGTTGTCCAGCGCATCCAGCGCCAGCAATTGACGCACCCCGGCGCGCTCGCCAGAAATCAGGTTGAGCTTCTCTTTATAGTCCTGGCCGATCATCAACAGGCTGCCGGCCAACGGCAGAATGAACAGCAGAAACAACATCTGGAATTTACGCGCGAAGCCAAACCGCCCCAGCAATTTGATCCCCGGTGAAAGGAAAGCCTGCATGCCTCATGACTCCTCTGGACACCACGCACCATTGGCGTGCATCGCGAGCTTCTCGCCCACGACCGTGCCCTCTAAAAGGCCTCGAAAGTTCACCTGTGCCCGCTCTGTAGGCCGGCTCTGTAGCGAAACTTCCCATTGTCGAGCGCCTTTGTAAGGCGATCGTGTTCAAGGGCAGAAGCAAGGCAAGATTCAGACCATGGCGTTGCGCTATCATTTTTTGTCGGCGGCCAGCCAGTTAGTTAGCTGCCTAAGGGGATGGCGCTCACGCACCGAAAAATGGCACATTGACGTACCTGCCTGCGGGCAATTCTCTGCTGTCCGGAAATTTCCATGGCTATCAGCAACGTTCAGACCGCCGCTGCCTCGGCGACCGCTGCTCCCCAAAGCAGTCCACTGGTAATGCGCATCATCGGCGCGGTGGCGCTGGCGCATTTGATCAACGACCTGATCCAGTCGGTGCTGCCGTCGATCTACCCGATGCTCAAGGCTAACTATGGCTTGACGTTCACCCAGGTCGGCCTGATCACCTTGACCTTCCAACTGACCGCGTCGCTGTTACAACCGTGGGTCGGTTATCACACCGATCGACATCCGAAACCCTGGCTGCTGCCGGCGGGCACGGTGTGTACCTTGATCGGTATTCTGATGATGTCGGTAGTCGGCAGCTTCCCGCTGATTCTGCTGGCGGCGGCGCTGATTGGCATTGGCTCATCGACCTTTCACCCGGAAGCGTCGCGGGTCGCGCGGCTGGCATCGGGCGGGCGCTATGGCCTGGCGCAGTCGACGTTTCAGGTCGGCGGTAATGCCGGTTCCGCATTCGGCCCATTGCTGGCGGCGGCGATCATCATTCCGTTCGGCCAAGGCAATGTGGCGTGGTTTGGCCTGTTCGCGGTGTTTGCGCTGTTCGTGCTGTATCGCATCAGCCGCTGGTACGCCAATCACCTCAACCTGTTCAAGCTCAAGGCCGGCCAGGCTGCGACGCACGGATTGTCGAAGGGCAGGGTGACCAGTGCGCTGGTGGTGCTGGGCTTGCTGGTGTTCTCCAAGTACTTCTACATGGCCAGTTTCACCAGTTACTTCACCTTCTACCTGATCGAGAAGTTCGACCTGTCGGTGGCCAGTTCGCAGCTGCACCTGTTCCTGTTCCTGGGCGCGGTGGCTGCGGGCACGTTTTTCGGCGGGCCGATTGGCGACAAGATCGGGCGCAAGGCAGTGATCTGGTTTTCCATCCTCGGCGTGGCGCCGTTCACGCTGATCCTGCCGCATGTCGATCTGTTCTGGACCAGTATTCTCAGCGTGGTGATCGGCTTCATCCTGGCCTCGGCGTTCTCCGCGATCGTGGTGTACGCACAGGAACTGGTGCCGGGGAATGTCGGGATGATCGCCGGGATTTTCTTCGGACTGATGTTTGGTTTTGGCGGGATTGGTGCGGCGCTGCTCGGGCATCTGGCGGATGTGCACGGGATCGAGTATGTGTATTTCCTCTGCTCGTTTTTGCCATTGTTTGGCGTGTTGGCGATTTTCCTGCCGCGTACCAAAAAGGCCTGACCCGACACAAACCCCTGTGGGAGCGGGCTTGCTCGCGAAGGCGTCGTGTCAGTCGACGAATGTTTTGCTGACACACCGCCTTCGCGAGCAAGCTCGCTCCCACAGGTACAGTGTCAAATCGCAGGCACAAAAAAGCCGCGTATCAAACGCGGCTTTTTCTCGGGGGGCCGTCGCTTAGACGTTAAAGCGGAAGTGCATCACGTCGCCGTCCTTGACGATGTAATCCTTGCCTTCCAGGCGCCATTTGCCGGCCTCTTTCGCACCGGCTTCGCCTTTGTACTGGATGAAGTCGTTGTAGGCGATGACTTCAGCGCGGATAAAGCCTTTTTCGAAGTCGGTGTGGATCACGCCAGCGGCTTGTGGCGCGGTGGCGCCGACCTTGACGGTCCAGGCGCGGACTTCTTCGACACCGGCGGTGAAGTAGGTCTGCAGGTGCAGCATTTCGTAGCCGGCGCGGATCACGCGGTTCAGGCCAGGCTCTTCCAGGCCCAGGGCCTCGAGGAACATGTCTTTCTCTTCGCCGTCATCGAGCTCGGCGATTTCCGCTTCGATCTTGTTGCAGACCGGAACGACCATGGCGCCTTCTTCTTCGGCGATGGCACGAACCACGTCCAGGTGCGGGTTGTTCTCGAAACCGTCTTCAGCAACGTTGGCGATGTACATGACCGGTTTGGTGGTCAGCAGGTGGAAGCCCTTGATCACGGCTTTCTCATCCGCGCTCATGTTCTTCATCAGGCTGCGTGCCGGTTTGGCTTCGGTGAAATGCGCGATCAGTTGCTCCAGCAGCGCTTTCTGAACCACTGCATCCTTGTCACCGCCCTTGGCGTTGCGCGCGACTTTCTGCAGTTGTTTTTCGCAGCTGTCGAGGTCGGCGAAAATCAGTTCCAGATCGATGATTTCAATGTCGCGTTTCGGATCGACGCTGTTGGAGACGTGGATCACGTTGTCGTCTTCGAAGCAGCGCACGACGTGAGCGATGGCATCGGTTTCGCGGATGTTGGCGAGGAACTTGTTGCCCAGGCCTTCGCCTTTCGAGGCGCCGGCGACGAGGCCTGCGATGTCGACGAATTCCATGGTGGTCGGCAGGATGCGCTTCGGATTGACGATGGCCGCCAGTGCTTCCAGACGCGGATCCGGCATCGGCACGATGCCGCTGTTCGGCTCGATGGTGCAGAAGGGGAAGTTCTCCGCCGCGATACCGGATTTGGTCAGGGCGTTGAACAGGGTGGACTTGCCGACGTTAGGCAGGCCGACGATGCCGCAATTGAATCCCATGGTGTTTCCCCTCGGAGTAGAGTCAGGCCTTCTGGCTGTGCAGGTTTTTCATCGCGCGGTTCCATTCACCGGCGAGGATATCCGGCAGCACGCCGAGGGCAAAATCGATGCTGGCATCGAGTTTTTCCTGTTCGGCGCGTGGCGCACGACCCAGGACGAAATTTGAAACCATACTGGCAACGCCCGGGTGGCCAATGCCAAGCCGCAGGCGGTAGAACGTGTTCTGATTGCCCAGTTGCGCAATGATGTCGCGCAACCCGTTGTGACCGCCATGGCCGCCGCCTTGCTTGAGCTTGGCAACGCCCGGAGGCAGATCGAGTTCGTCGTGCGCCACG
Source organism: Pseudomonas sp. SWRI99 (assembly GCF_014270125.1). NCBI lineage: Bacteria > Pseudomonadati > Pseudomonadota > Gammaproteobacteria > Pseudomonadales > Pseudomonadaceae > Pseudomonas > Pseudomonas sp. SWRI99. The sequence goes on from NZ_JABWQR010000021.1 coordinate 27,577, forward strand.
AGGATTTCTTCAGGCTGGATGCGGAAGAAACCGGCGAGTGCCGCCACGGCCTGGCCGCTGCGGTTCATGTAGGTGGTGGGAATCAGCAGACGAACATCCTGACCCTGATGCGAATAGCGCCCGGTCAGGCCGAAATATTTGCGATCGGCCACCAGATTCACATTCTGTGCGTGGGCGATGCGCTCAACAAAAAGGGCCCCTGCGTTATGCCGGGTCTGTTCGTATTCAGCGCCTGGATTACCCAGGCCAACGATCAGTTTGATGGCAGTCACGATAGGGGCCCTTCCTTGGAGTGGTGGATAACATCGCCGCGATCAGGGAAAGCGGCGAAAGTGGACGAAAAATGCTCATTTACCATGGATGTAAACTTCGCGTTCTCGCCCGCTTTCTCGCTACGTTCCAGTCCGCGATGTTACTTGCTCACTCAGGCTATACAGAGTGAATTACTCTGCTGCGCCTTCTTCAGTAGCTTCTGGAGCAACACGTGGAGCGTGGACGTTGGCAACAGCCTTGTCATCGCCGTGTGCCAGAGCAACGAACTCAACGCCTTTAGGAGCTTTGAGGTCCGACAGGTGAATGATCGAGCCGATTTCAGCGTCAGCCAGGTCGACTTCGATGAATTCAGGCAGATCTTTCGGCAGGCAGGACACTTCGATTTCAGCGATAACGTGCGAAATCTCGCCGCCTTTCTTCACTGGAGCAGCTTCGTTGATGAAGTGCACAGGAACGATGGCGGTCAGTTTCTGGCCGGCAACAACGCGTACGAAGTCAGCGTGCAGCACGTGGCCCTTGGACGGGTGACGCTGCAGTGCCTTGATGATGACGTTTTGCTTGGTGCCACCAACGTTCAGCTCGATGATGTGGCTGTAAGCCGCTTCGTTTTCGAGCAGTTTGGCAACTTCTTTGGCCAGCATGCTGATGGATTCAGGGGCTTTTTCGCCACCGTAAACTACAGCTGGAACCAGGCTTGCGAGACGACGCAGGCGGCGGCTCGCACCTTTCCCCAGGTCGGAACGCACTTCAGCATTCAGAGTAAAATCGTTCATTGTGTATCTCCAAAATAGCCATGACCGAGTGGCGTTTGCGACCAGCGCCGAACACGGTATGGGCAAAAAAGCCCCGCCCCGACAGGTATGCCGGGGCGGGGCGCTTTTCGTCAACGAGACATTTCGTGAAGGGCAGGGCCCTTAACGGAACATCGCGCTGATCGATTCTTCATTGCTGATGCGGCGAACCGCTTCGGCAACAACCGGTGCGATATCCAGTTGACGGATACGTGCACAGGCTTGTGCTGCTGCGGACAGCGGGATGGTGTTAGTGACCACCAGCTCGTCCAGCACGGAATTTTCGATATTCTCGATGGCCCGGCCCGACAGCACAGGGTGTGTGCAGTAGGCAAAGACCTTGGCTGCGCCATGCTCTTTCAGGGCCTTGGCCGCGTGGCACAGAGTGCCGGCGGTATCGACCATGTCATCGACGAGAATACAGGTACGCCCTTCGACATCACCGATGATATGCATCACTTCAGAGTGATTGGCTTTCTCACGGCGTTTGTCGATGATCCCGAGATCAACGCCCAGCGACTTGGCCACGGCACGTGCACGCACGACGCCACCAATGTCCGGGGATACGATCATCAGGTTTTCGAAGCGCTGATCTTCAATGTCATCCACCAGAACCGGGGAGCCGTAGATGTTATCTACCGGAATATCGAAGAAGCCCTGAATCTGGTCAGCATGCAGATCAACCGTGAGAACACGGTCGATGCCGACTACGGTAAGCATGTCAGCGACGACTTTCGCGCTGATGGCCACACGTGCGGAACGCGGACGGCGATCCTGACGGGCATAACCAAAATAAGGAATAACAGCAGTGATACGAGTAGCCGAGGAGCGGCGGAAGGCGTCAGCCATCACTACCAGTTCCATCAGGTTATCGTTTGTCGGAGCGCAGGTCGGCTGAATAATGAAAACGTCTTTACCGCGAACGTTTTCATTGATCTCGGCTGTGATTTCGCCGTCGGAAAACTTGCCGACAGAGATGTCACCGAGAGGGATATGCAGCTGACGTACAACACGCCGAGCCAGATCGGGGTTAGCGTTCCCCGTAAAGACCATCATCTTGGACACGCGCAGTACCTAGAGGCTGAGGGTAACCTGGATGAGTAGAGAAAATGGCAGGGGCGGCTGGATTCGAACCAACGCATGGCAGGATCAAAACCTGCTGCCTTACCGCTTGGCGACGCCCCTGTATCTGTTGCTTCAAGTGCCTGGCACTTGATTCCTTTAGAGCAGACTTTGCAGCTTGCGATGCAACATCGAAACGTTGCTTCCTTTTGCTACAAATCCTGAAAGGGTCTCTGTCAGAAGGGCCGAGACTTTATCAGCTTCAGCTTTGCTTGGGAAGCCCCCAAACACACAACTTCCAGTTCCGGTGAGCTTTGCTTCGGTAAATTTACCTAACAAATCCAATGCGTTACGTACTTCTGGATAACGCCTTGCAACCACCGGCAAGCAGTCATTTCGACTGTTTCCCTCGGGAACGGGGCGCACTTTAATGGGCGGCGTGTTACGTGTCAACAAAGGATCGGAAAAAATTTCTGCCGTACTTACAGAGACTTGCGGCACGAGCACCAGATACCACGGTTCTTCGGGATCGACCGGGGTCAGTTTCTCGCCCACGCCCTCGGCAAACGCCGCGTGGCCACGGACGAAAACCGGTACGTCAGCGCCCAGTGACAAGCCCAGAGCGGCCAGGCGATCTTCATCCCAACCCAGTTGCCAGAGATGGTTGAGGCCGAGCAAGGTCGTGGCCGCGTTTGAACTGCCGCCGCCGATGCCGCCGCCCATGGGCAGCACTTTGTCGATCCAGATGTCGATGCCCAGCGCGCAGCCGGACTGTTGCTGCAACATTTTCGCTGCGCGCACGATCAGGTTGCTGTCGTGGGGCACGCCGGCGAATTCGGTATGCAGTCGGATCACCCCGTCATCGCGCACGGCAAAGGTGATGTCATCACCGTAATCGAGGAACTGAAACAACGTCTGCAACTCGTGATAACCGTCTTCGCGGCGACCCAGAATGTGCAGCATCAAATTGAGTTTGGCCGGCGAAGGCAGGGTCAAGCGTGCAGCGGCCATGGGTTATTGCCCCAGCTTGCGTGGTTGCCAGGTCTTGATCACGAGCGTGACGTCGAGATCAGTGCCGTGCAACTTGATGCGCTCGGGTAGCCAGTAGCCGTTCTGCTGGGTGTAGGCGGTGTACTCGACTTTCCAGCCATCCTGTTCGAGGCTGGCCAGGCGGCTGTCGGCGTCCAGATTCAGGCGACTTTTGCTTTCCGGCGCTGGCAGGCCACGGACCCACCAGGCCAGATTCGACACTGGCAGTTTCCAGCCCAGTTGCTCCTCCAGCAGGGCTTCCGGGGACTGCGATTCGTAGCGGCCCTGGTTGGCGACTTCCAGCGACACCTTGCCCGGACGTCCGGTCAGGCGTGCTGCGCCGCGACCCAGCGGGCCGGACAAACGAATGTCGTAGTAATCCTGGCGTTGCAGCCAGAACAGCGTGCCGCTGCCGGAATCCTTTGGCGCGCGGATGCCGATCTTGCCGTCGATCTGCCAGCCATCGAGGCCGGTCAGTTGTTGTTTGTTCGCCGCCCACTGGGCCGGGCTGCCGTGGCCTTCGACCGATTCACGGGCGCCGAAACCCGCGCAACCGGCGAGCAGGGCGATAAAACTGAAAACAATAACGTGGCGCAAAAACATGAGTTAAAGAGTCTCGGATCCGGTCAGGCGCTTGATGGTGCTGCGCAGGATGGTGCTGTCGGGCTGATCCTTGAGGAATTTGCCCCACACTTGTCTGGCTTCGCGCTGATTACCCTTGGCCCACAACACTTCGCCCAGATGCGCGGCCACTTCGTGGTCAGGGAAACGCTCGAGCGCCTGGCGCAGATATTTCTCCGCGTCGTCCAGATTGCCCAGGCGGTAATTCACCCAGCCGAGGCTGTCGAGTACGGCCGGGTCTTCCGGGTTGATCTGGTGGGCCTGCTCGATCAGCGTCTTGGCTTCGGCGTAGCGGGTGGTGCGGTCGGACAGGGTGTAGCCCAGCGCGTTGAGCGCCATGGCGTTGTCCGGGTCGCGCTTGATGATCAGGCGCAGGTCTTTTTCCATCTGCGCCAGGTCATTGCGTTTTTCTGCGAGCATCGCCCGGGTGTACAGCAGATTGAGATCGTCCGGGTATTTCTGCAGGGCCTGCTGCAAAACTTGCCAGGCTTTGGCTTCTTGCTTGTTGGCCGACAGGGTTTCCGCCTCGATCAGGTACAGCTGGATCGCATAATCAGGCTGCTCGTCACGTTCGGCGGCCAGTTTGCTTTGTGCTTCAGCGGTCTTGCCGTTGTTCATCAGGATATCGGCCTGACGCAATTGCGCCGGCAGATAGTCGTTGCCCGGACCAACCTGCGCGTATTCGATCAGCGCGCCTTGCGGGTCGTTACGTTCTTCGGCAATGCGCCCCAGGTTCAGGTGCGCCGAATCGACATGGCTTTCGCGCGCGATCAGGTCTTCCAGATAGCCTTTGGCTTCATCCCAGGCCTTGGCTTCCAGGCACACCAGCGCGAGGGAGTAGCGCAATTCGTCGTCTTCCGGGTACTGCTGAACCAGGCTGGAGAACTCGGTCTTGGCGTCATCCATCCGGTCCTGCTCGACCAGCATGCGCGCATAGGTCAGGCGCAGGCGCTTGTCGTCCGGGTATTTTTTGATGCTTTTCTGCAACAGCGGCAGTGCTTCGTCGCCACGGTTCAACACTTGCAGCAGGCGCGCGCGCAGCAAAATCGGGGCAACTTCGCCGTCTTCCGGCGGGTTGTCTTCGAGCAGCGTCAGGGCGCCTTGATTGTCGCCGTCCTGCTGCAAAAGCAAAGCCTTGCCAAAAATCAGTTGATTGTTGTTCGGGTGCCGTTGCAGCAAACGGTCGAAGCTTTTCATCAGACCATTGCGGGTTTCCTGATCGGTGTCGGCGGCCGACAGCGCGAGGAAATCGAAATGGGTGTCGCCCTTGCCCTGCAGGACTTTTTCCATGTAGACCATGGAGTCGTCGTAACGCCCGGCGCGGGCCAGTTGCACGGCGGCGGCGCGTTGCGCTTCGAGGTCGTCCGGAGCGTTGCGTGCCCAGATCAATGCGGTATCGAGGGCCGGTTGATCGGCGCCCAGGTATTCGGCGATGCGAAAGGCGCGCTCGGAAACACCCGGGTCCTGCGTGTTGATGGCCTGGGTCACGTAGTTGTCCAGGGCAATGTCGAAACGATTGCGCTGACCGGCGAGCTCGGCGCTCAGCAGGCTGAACACGGTTTCCTCGCTGAACGAGCTGTAGACCTTGGGTTTTTCAGGCGCGGGCGTGGTGTCTTCGGTCGGCGGAGTACCGTCCGGCGCAACGGGGGCCAAGGCCTGGCAGCCGCTGAGGAACACAAAAGCGAGGAGCAACGCGGAAGATCTATTCATATAGGAAGAGGACGACTAACCTGCGGTCGGATCATCATGACACAAGCCTTCGGCCAAACATAACCGAGACTCAATTGTGGCCATTATAGGGGCTGACGATTGGGACAATAGTCAGCGGTAGTTGTTCTGAATCTTTCGAAGTAGGACAATTGCCGGCTTCACGTCACCATCAGCGACCTTGAATGGCCTTCCTTGCACTCGGTATCAACCACAAGACTGCATCAGTAGACGTGCGCGAGCGCGTGGCCTTTACGCCTGAGCAACTGGTGGAAGCCTTGCAACAGCTCTGCCGACTGACCGACAGCCGCGAAGCTGCGATCCTCTCCACCTGCAATCGCAGTGAGCTTTATATAGAACAGGATCAGCTGTCGGCCGATACCGTGCTGCGCTGGCTGGCCGATTATCACCATTTGAGCCTCGAAGAGCTGCGGGCCAGTGCTTATGTGCATGAAGACGATGCGGCCGTTCGTCACATGATGCGCGTCGCCGCAGGACTCGACTCGCTGGTGTTGGGTGAACCGCAGATTCTCGGCCAGATGAAGTCGGCCTACGCCGTGGCTCGCGAGGCCGGCACCATCGGTCCGCTGCTGGGACGGCTGTTTCAGGCGACGTTCAATGCGGCCAAGCAGGTGCGCACCGACACGGCCATCGGCGAAAACCCGGTTTCCGTGGCGTTCGCCGCGGTCAGTCTGGCGAAACAGATTTTCAGCGACTTGCAGCGCAGCCAGGCCCTGCTGATCGGCGCTGGCGAGACCATTACGCTGGTCGCCCGCCATTTGCATGAACTGGGGGTCAAGCGCATCGTCGTCGCCAACCGTACGCTGGAGCGCGCCAGTCAGTTGGCCGAACAGTTTGGTGCCCACGCGGTGCTGCTGTCGGACATCCCCGCGGAACTGGTGCGCAGCGACATCGTCATCAGTTCGACCGCCAGTCAGTTGCCGATTCTCGGCAAAGGCGCGGTGGAAAGCGCGTTGAAGCTGCGCAAGCACAAGCCGATCTTCATGGTCGACATTGCCGTGCCCCGGGACATCGAGCCGGAAGTCGGCGAACTCGACGACGTTTACCTCTACAGCGTCGACGATCTGCACGAAGTGGTCGCCGAGAACCTCAAGAGTCGTCAGGGCGCAGCCCAGGCGGCGGAAGAGATGGTCTCGGTCGGCGCCGACGATTTCATGGTGCGCCTGCGCGAGCTGGCGGCAGTCGACGTGCTCAAGGCCTATCGTCAACAGAGCGAACGGCTGCGCGACGAAGAATTGCAGAAGGCCCTGCGCCTGCTGGCCAACGGCGGCAACGCCGAAGACGTGCTGGGCCAACTGGCCCGTGGCCTGACCAACAAACTCTTGCATGCACCCAGCGTGCAACTGAAAAAGCTGTCTGCCGAAGGCCGCCTCGATGCGCTGGCCATGGCCCAGGAACTCTTTGCCCTTGAGGGCTCACCGGATAGTTTTTCGGATAAAAAACCGCAATGAAAGCGTCACTGCTCAACAAGCTGGACATTCTCCAGGACCGTTTCGAGGAACTGACCGCGCTGCTCGGCGACGCCGAAGTCATTTCCGATCAGGCCAAATTCCGCGCGTATTCCAAGGAGTATGCCGAACTGGAGCCTGTAGTGGCCGGCTATAAAAAGCTGCTCGGCGTACAAAGCGATCTTGAAGGCGCCCAGGCGTTGCTCAAGGACAGCGACCCGGACATGCGCGAAATGGCCGTGGAAGAAGTCCGCGAAGCCAAGGAATTGCTGGTCACGCTGGAGTCCGATCTGCAACGCATGCTGCTGCCCAAGGATCCCAACGACGGCCGCAACGTGTTTCTCGAGATCCGCGCCGGCACCGGTGGCGACGAGGCGGCGATCTTTTCCGGCGACCTGTTCCGCATGTACTCGCGCTACGCCGAGCGCCGTGGCTGGCGGGTGGAGATCCTCTCGGAAAACGAAGGCGAACACGGTGGCTATAAAGAAGTCATCGCCCGCATAGAAGGCGACAACGTTTACGGCAAGCTCAAGTTCGAGTCCGGCGCGCACCGCGTACAGCGTGTACCCGCCACCGAATCCCAGGGCCGTATCCACACCTCGGCCTGCACCGTGGCGGTGTTGCCCGAGCCGGACGAACGGGAAGCCATCGAGATCAACCCGGCGGATTTGCGCGTCGACACTTTCCGCTCCTCCGGGGCCGGTGGTCAGCACGTCAACACGACCGATTCTGCGATCCGCATCACCCACATCCCGACCGGCACCGTCGTCGAGTGCCAGGAAGAACGTTCCCAGCACAAGAACCGTGCCCGGGCGATGGCGTGGCTGTCGGCCAAGCTCAACGATCAGCAGACTGCTGCGGCGGCCAACGCCATCGCCAGCGAGCGCAAGTTGCTGGTCGGCTCCGGCGATCGCTCCGAGCGGATTCGCACCTACAACTTCGCTCAGGGCCGGGTCACCGACCATCGGGTCAACCTGACCCTGTATTCGCTTGATGAAATTCTCGCCGGCGGCGTGGAGGCCGTAATCGAGCCGTTGCTGGCCGAATACCAGGCTGACCAACTCGCCGCGATAGGTGAATAAATGACCATCATTGCCAGCCTGTTGCGCGCCGCCGAGCTGCCGGACTCGCCCACCGCGCGCCTGGACGCTGAACTGCTCCTTGCCGCCGCTTTGGGTAAGTCGCGCAGTTTTCTGCACACCTGGCCCGAGCGCATTGTGCCGAGCGAAGCGGCGCTGACCTTTGCCGAATACCTGCAACGGCGCCGCAGTGGTGAGCCGGTGGCGTATATCCTCGGCCAGCAAGGCTTCTGGAAACTCGACCTGGAAGTCGCGCCGCATACGCTGATTCCACGCCCGGACACCGAGTTGCTGGTGGAGGCGGCGCTGGAACTGTTGCCAGCGACCCCGGCAACGGTGCTCGACCTCGGCACTGGCAGCGGCGCAATCGCTCTGGCCTTGGCCAGTGAACGTCCGGCGTGGAAAGTCATCGCCGTGGATCGTGTGCTCGAAGCCGTGGCGTTGGCCGAACGCAATCGCCAGCGCCTGCAATTGGATAACGTCACGGTGCTCAGCAGCCATTGGTTCAGTGCACTTGAAGGCCAACGCTTTGGGTTGATCATCAGCAACCCGCCGTACATCGCCGCCGCCGATCCGCATCTGATCGAAGGTGACGTGCGTTTCGAACCGGCCAGCGCGCTGATCGCCGGGGAAGACGGCCTCGACGATTTGCGCCTGATCGTCGCCCAGGCTCCGGATCATCTGCACGCCGGCGGCTGGCTGATGCTCGAGCACGGCTATGATCAGGCCCAGGCTGTGCGGGATCTGCTGCTGAGCCGTGGCTTTGAAGAGGTCCACAGCCGTACCGATCTGGGCGGCCATCAACGCATCAGTCTGGGGCGCCTGCCGTGCTGAATGATCAGGAGTTGCTGCGCTACAGCCGGCAGATTCTGCTGCAACACATCGACATTGACGGCCAGTTGAAGCTCAAAGCCAGTCGGGTGTTGATTGTCGGCCTCGGCGGACTTGGCGCGCCGGTGGCCCTGTATCTGGCGGCGGCGGGCGTGGGCGAGCTGCATTTGGCGGATTTCGATACGGTCGACCTGACCAACCTGCAGCGCCAGATTATTCATGACACCGACAGCGTCGGTCTGAGCAAAGTCGACTCGGCGCTCAAACGCCTGGGCGCGATCAATCCCGAGATTCAACTGATCGCCCATCGTCAGGCGCTGGACGAGGACTCACTGGCCGCTGCCGTAGCGGCAGTGGATCTGGTGCTCGACTGTTCGGATAATTTTGCCACCCGCGAAGCGGTCAACGCCGCGTGTGTTGTCGCACGCAAACCTTTGGTCAGCGGCGCGGCGATTCGCCTGGAAGGGCAGTTGTCGGTGTTCGACCCACGGCGTGCCGAAAGCCCTTGTTATCACTGCCTGTATGGTCACGGCAGCGAGGCCGAACTGACCTGCAGCGAGGCCGGCGTGGTCGGGCCGCTGGTCGGTCTGGTCGGCAGCCTCCAGGCGCTGGAAGCCTTGAAAGTGCTGGTCGGCTTCGGCGAACCGCTGGTTGGCCGCTTGCTGCTGATCGATGCGCTGGGTTCACGTTTCCGTGAGTTGCGGGTCAAGCGCGATCCAGGGTGCAGCGTCTGTGGTTCGCGCCATGCGTGAAGCGCCGATCGGCGTGTTCGACTCCGGCGTCGGCGGCTTGTCGGTATTGGCAGAGATCCAGCGTTTGCTGCCCAATGAATCGCTGCTTTATCTCGGCGATTGCGGGCACATTCCTTACGGTGAAAAAACCCCGGAGTTCATCCGTCAGCGTTGCAGCGTGATGGCTGCTTTTTTCCGCGAGCAGGGCGCCAAGGCGCTGGTGCTGGCGTGTAACACCGCGACAGTGGCGGGCGTCGCCGATCTTCGTCGCGACTATCCCGACTGGCCGATTGTCGGCATGGAACCGGCGGTCAAACCCGCCGCAGCGGCCACGCGCAGTGGCGTAGTCGGCGTGCTGGCGACGACGGGGACTTTGCAAAGCGCCAAGTTTGCCGCGTTGCTTGATCGCTTCGCGGCTGATGTCAGAGTCATCACCCAGCCGTGTCCGGGGCTGGTCGAACGGATTGAAAACGGCGATTTGCACAGCGCCGACCTGCGCGCGTTGTTGCAAGGTTATGTCACGCCATTATTGGCTCAAGGCTGCGACACGATCATTCTTGGCTGCACGCACTATCCGTTCCTCAGGCCGCTGCTCAGGTCGATGATCGGCGACGATATAAGCCTGATCGACACCGGAGCCGCCGTGGCCCGGCAGCTTCAGCGTTTGCTCGCCGAGCGCGATCTGCTCGCGCAGGGTCCGAGCCTGCCTGTGAAGTTCTGGACCAGCGCTGATCCGCAATCCCTCAGAAAAATCCTACCGTTGCTGGGCCAAACTGCGTCGAATGTGCAAAACTTCGACTTGTAAAAAAAATGTGAAATAACTAAAAAAACGCTGAACTTCTGACCAAGCGCAGATTTCTATAGCGACAGAAGCACTAAAACCAAACGATCGTTCCGGAAAAGGAAGTTTCAAAGTGAAGCGACTATTCTGCTTGGCCGCGATTGCGGCCGCACTGATGGGGCAAAGTCTTTCTGCACAGGCTGCGGACGTAGAGTTTGCGGTGGGCGGGACCAGCGATTCGACCATGACTTATCGTCTGGGCATGAATTTCGATTGGGACAAGAGCTGGCTGCAGAGCGATGTCGGCCGCCTGACCGGTTACTGGAGTGGCGCCTACACCTATTGGGAAGGTGACAAGACTTCCAGCAACAACAGCCTGTCGTTCTCGCCAGTGTTTGTTTACGAATTTTCCGGTCAGTCGGTTAAACCTTACGTTGAAGCCGGTATCGGCGTGGCGTTGTTCTCCAACACCGAATACGAAGACAACAAACTGGGCGGCTCCTTCCAGTTCGAAGACCGTCTCGGTTTCGGCCTGCGCTTCAATGGCGGCCACGAAGTCGGAATCCGTGCCACGCACTATTCCAACGCCGGTCTGTCCAGCGACAACGATGGTGTAGAAAGCTACTCACTGCATTACTCGATGCCGCTGTAAATAAAGTTCAAAAGATCGCAGCGTTCGGCAGCTCCCACAGGAGAAATCATTCCCTGTAGGAGCTGCCGAAGGCTGCGATCTTTTGCTTGTGAATCAGCGGTAGACGGTAGATATGCCTCGGCGCTCTTCGATGCACTCCGGTGCGCCCATTTCAAACTCGCGGCAGATCAGTGGGCGTTTCTCGTAGATCGTGCACATCATGCTGTCGCGGTCCAGCGCCGCGCACCAGCCGTCGTCCAGGCGCAGCATGACTTCGCCGCCCCACTCATCGGTATCGATAAAGCGATCCGGCACGCCGGTGTCGGTGATCAGCAGCACTTCGAGCTGGCAACAGCACGCGGCGCAGGTCGAACAGGTGACTGCCGGTTCGGCGATTTGCGTATGAGGAATGGTTTTCATGGCGCCAGTGTAAGGCAGTGATCGCTGTGGGTGTGAACGCGCAGACGGACGCTCAAGGCGCCAGGCGTCGAGCCATTACGTGTAGCAGTGGAAACAGCAGAGCCCAGAGCAGGCCGATGACGATCAGCGTGGCGACCTCGCCGTAGGGGAATTGCACCCCGGCCAGGCGCCCACCGCCGTAGTAGGACATCGCCCCGCCCACCGCACCGAGGCCGCTGGCCAGCCACCATGGCCGGGCGCTCCATTCAAGGCAATGGCGCAAAGTCGTGGCCAGCAGCGCCCAGAGCAGCATCAGCCAGAGCGGAATCAGCGGCGAAGCATCCTCGAACCGAAACACCCCGAGGTAACGCAAAACCCCGTCCACCGCGATGCCGACAATGACCACGCAAAGAATCAAACGGCCCTCCGCCGCCCAACTGCCGATCCAGCGCAGATGGATCACCAACACCGCCAGGGCCAGCAGTAGCCACAAGCTGTCGCCGCCCAGCACGCAGGCCAGCCAGCCGAGCTGAAACAGCACGGCATTGGCCGCACGCTCAAGCATCGAAGCGGCCGAGCAGAGGCGTCGGCATCGCCGCCGGTTTGGCCAGCAACAGTTGCGCGGTGCCGATGGTGCGCTCGAGGAAGCCACCCTCGCAGTAGCACAGGTAAAATTCCCACAGCCGCAGGAAATAATCGTCGTAGCCCAATTCATTCAAACGGCCATGGGCCAGGCGAAAGTTCTCGTGCCACAGGCGCAGGGTCCTGGCGTAGTGCAGGCCGAAATCTTCCATGTGCAGCAGGTTCATGTCGGTGTCGCGACTGACCACGTCGAGCATTTTCTGCACCGAGGGCAAGGCGCCGCCAGGGAAGATATAGCGCTGGATGAAATCGACGCTGCGCCGGGCCTGTTCATAGCGCTGTTCGCGAATGGTGATTGCCTGCAACAGCATCAAGCCGTTGCTCTTGAGCAGGCGCGCGCATTGCTTGAAATAGGTCGGCAGGAAGCGATGGCCGACCGCTTCGATCATCTCGATCGACACCAGTTTGTCGTACTCGCCGCTGAGGTCGCGGTAATCCTTGAGCAGCAGGGTGACGCGACCCTGCAAGCCCAGTTGCTCGATGCGGTTGGCGGTGAACGCGTACTGCTCTTTCGACAGGGTAGTGGTGGTCACGCGGCAACCATAATGCTGCGCTGCGTAGAGCGCCATGCTGCCCCAGCCCGTGCCGATTTCCAGCAGATGGTCGCTGGGCTGGAGAGCAAGTTTCTGGCAGATCCGTTCCAGTTTGTTCAACTGCGCCTGTTCCAGCGTGTCGGTGGGCGTGAGGAATTGCCCGGCGGAATACATCATGGTCGGGTCGAGAAACTGCTCAAACAGTTCATTGCCGAGGTCGTAATGCGCCGCGATGTTTTTCTGCGAGCCCTTGCGCGTGTTGCGGTTGAGCCAGTGCAAGCCTTGCACCAATGGCCGACCAAGGCGCGCCAGCCCCCCTTCCATGGCATCGAGCACATCGAGATTACTGACGAAGACGCGGACGACGGCAGTCAGGTCCGGTGAACTCCAATAACCGTGGATAAACGCTTCGCCGGCACCGATGGAACCGCTGCTGGCAATCAGGCCCCACAGCGCTGGATCGAGCACATGAACTTCGCCGAGCAGAGCGCTGCCGGGCGTGCCGAAGAGCATTTGCTCGCCATCCTCGACGACCATCAATTGCCCGTGTTTGAGCTGCGCCAACTGACGCAGCACGCCACGGCGCAGCAGCGAGCCGGTCAGACCGTTGGTGCTCAAGCGACTGAGTGGCAGGCTAGAGGATTTCATGGTGCGGCTCCTTCGGAGGCACAGAGGCGGTTTGGAAGCTGCCGTCGGCAGCCTGATGAGCGAAGATCGGCGCGCGCTTGAGCAGCAGTCGCAGCGCTTGCCAGTAAATCGCCAGGGCGGTTTTCGCGGTCATCCACGGGAAGCGCCGCAGATAGCTGTGCAGGCTGCGACGATCGAGCGGTTCGCGGCGTAGATTGAGCGTGGCGTCGAACAGTTTGTGGTCGCCCTGCCAGTCAGCCATGTGCACGCCGAGGGTTTGCGCGGCCGGGCTGAAACTCATGCGGTACTCCAGATCCCGCGGCAGGAACGGCGAAACGTGAAACGCCTTGGCCACGGCGAAGTGCTGATGGAAATCCACCAGGCTGGTCGGCGTCTGCGCTGGCAGCACGTAGTGATAACGCTCGCGCCATGGCGTATTGGTCACTTCGCAGACAATCGCCGCCAGTTGCCCGTCGGCTTCGTGGCAGTAAAAGAAACTCACCGGATTGAACGCCAGCCCCCAACTGCGTGGCTGGGTCAGCAGGCACACCGCGCCTTGCGGCTCATGACCGATGGCCGCGCCGACCTGCTGGCGCACGGCGTCGATCAGGCGCATGCCGTGAGCGGTAAATGCTTTTAGATAATCGCTTTCGCGGAACGAAAACGGCGCAAAGCGACTGCGACCGGCCAGGGGCGACAAGGCCAACACGGCCTCCTGCTCGCTGAGGTCGAGATAGAGCAGGCCGACCCGGTAACGGAATTGGTGGCGACGGGGCGAGAAGCGTCGGTGGTCGATCCAGCCCGAGTACAGGGCGCTGTTCATAAGGTCTCACCGAACGAGGCCGCCACGCGCAAGGCGCTGACCACACCATCCTCATGAAAACCATTGGCCCAGTACGCGCCGCAGTAATGCGTGTGTTGCGCACCATCGAGTTCGGCCCAGCGATTTTGCGCGGCCATCGCTGCGAGGCTGTATTGCGGGTGGGCGTAGGTGTAGCGAGCGAGGACCTTATCGGGGGCGATGCCCGCGCTTTGGTTGAGGCTGACGCAAAACGTCGTGTCGCTCTCGATGCCCTGCAGGATGTTCATGTTGTACGTGACGGCCGCGCGGGTATGGCCGGGCCCGCCAAGGCGATAGTTCCAGCTGGCCCAGGCCCGCTTGCGCGTCGGCAACAGGCCGGTGTCGGTGTGCAGCACCACTTCGTTATCGGCATAGGGCAGGGCACCGAGGATCGCCCGTTCGGCATCGCTCGGGATGGCCAGCAGTTGCAGGGCCTGGTCGCTGTGGCAGGCAAACACCACTTTGTCGAAGTGTTCGATGCCGGCCGGGCTGTGGATAACCACGCCGTGTTGGTTGCGCTCGACGCGAGTCACTGCACAATTGAGGCGAATATTGCCCCTGAATGACGCCGTCAGCGGCGCGATGTAAGCGCTCGAACCGCCGACAATGACTTGCCACTGCGGCCGATCGCTGACGGACAGCAGCCCGTGATTCTTGAAGAAACGCAGAAAAAACTGCAGCGGGAAATTGAGCATCTGTGCCATGGGCATCGACCAGATGGCCGCGCCCATCGGCACGATGTAATGCAGGACGAAGCGCTCCCCGTAACCGCCAGCCTTCAGGTATTCATCGAGTGTGGTATCGGCGCCAATGCGCAACTCGGCGAGATCACGCTGGGCTTGTTTGTTGAACCGCAGAATGTCTTTCAGCATGCCCCAGAAACCCGGCGACAACAGGTTGCTGCGCTGGGCGAACAGGCTGTTGAGGTTGTTGCCGTTGTATTCCACACCGGTGTCCGGGTCGGTCACCGAGAAACTCATCTCGGTCGGTTTGAAAGCCACGCCGAGCTGGTTGAGCAAGCGGATGAAGTTCGGATAGGTCCAGTCATTGAAGACAATGAACCCGGTGTCTACGGCGAACTCCTGGCCTTGGTGCTTGACCGGCACGGTGTGCGTATGACCGCCGACCCAGTCGCCAGCTTCGAACACTGTAATGTCATGACGGCGCTTGAGCAGGTAGGCGCAGGTGAGCCCGGCGATACCGCTGCCAATCACGGCGATTTTCATATCGGGTCTCGCTGCGGTGGGTTTTTGCGCACCATGCGTTTGCCGATGGCGAGCTGAGCGCGGGCGGGCAGTTTCGACAGCGGCCACAGCGCCGCCATGAACAGCGCCGGAAAGGCAATTTCCAGCGGACGGTCCTTGAGTTTGGCGTAGATGTGACGAGCCGCTTTATCCACAGGCCAGCTCAGCGGCATCGGGAAATCGTTCTTCTCGGTCAGCGGCGTTTCGACGAAACCGGGACTGATCACCGTGACTTCAATGCCTTCATCCGCCAGATCGATACGCAGTGATTCGAACAGATAACGCAGCCCGGCCTTCGATGCGCCGTAGGCTTCAGCCCGTGGCAGGGGCAGGTAAGTCACCGAGCTGGCCATGCCGACCAAGTGCGGCGCGGTGCCTTTGCGCAGCAGGGGCAGGGCGGCTTCGATGCAGTAACTGCTGGCAAGCAGATTGGTGCGCACCACGTGTTCGATGATCGAGGCATCGAACTGGCGGGCATCGACATATTCACAGGTGCCGGCGTTGAGAATCACGCTGTCCAGCGAACCCCAGGCCTCGGTGATCTGCTCACCGATTTCGCGCACGGTCTGACTGTCGGTCAGGTCTCCCGGCACCACTAGCACCTGTCCCGGATAGCGTTGGGACAGGACTTTGAGTGGCGCAACGTTGCGTGAGCTGACGGCCAGATGCGCGCCGCTTTTGAGGATGTACTCACACAATGCAGCGCCGATGCCACTGCTGGCCCCTGTCAGCCAATAACGCCGTGGAGGTGTACGACTCATCCCATTCTCCTTTTCAGCCAGGCAATCACCCGGCCCAATATTGGCAAGTGTTCATACAGCAGCGCCCCGGCATCGAAATAATCCCGGTGGCGATAAACCTTGTCCCGCCAGAGCAGGTGCGAACAGCCGTTGACGCAAATCTCGCGGCCGCCGGCCAGACGCGGGTGGCGGTAACGCATGACCCAGCGCAGGTAACCCTCACCGTCGGCAATTTGGTCGAAACCGTGAAAATCGAAACGCAGATCGCTGACGTTGGCGTACAACTCGGTGAAGTAATCTTGCAGTTGCGCCAGACCCTGCACTTCATGCAGTGGATCGGTGAAATGAATGTCGCTGCTGTACAGCTCGCCCAGGCGATGCAGGTTGTCTTTGTTCAACCCGGAAAATTGCCGGGCGAAGCTGCGCAGGAATTCACTCATCGACGGCTCCGGCAGCCTGGCGCGACGGCAGATTCTTGAACGCCGTCAGCGCGCGGTCGCGTGAAGCGCCAAGGTTGACGATCGGCGCCGGATAATCCGCTACGCCGAACAGCCCTCCAGCGCTGGCCGGGTTGTGTACTTGCTTCTTGTTGAGCCCAGCCAGTTCCGGCAGCCAGTGCTTGATGAACACGCCTTCGGCGTCGAACTTTTCCGACTGGCTGACCGGGTTGAAAATGCGAAAGTACGGCGCTGAGTCGGTGCCGGTCGACGAGCTCCATTGCCAACCGCCGTTGTTCGCCGCCAGATCGCCATCGATCAGGTGGCGCATGAAAAAGCGTTCGCCTTCGCGCCAGTCGATCAGCAGGTTTTTGGTCAGAAACATCGCCACCACCATGCGCAGGCGGTTGTGCATCCAGCCGGTTTCGAGCAATTGGCGCATCGCTGCGTCAATGATTGGCAGACCGGTGCGCGCCTCTTGCCAGGCTTTCAAATCCTCCGGCGCGTTACGCCATGCCAGGGCTTCGGTTTCCGGGCGGAAGGCGCGGTGCCGCGAAACCCGCGGATATCCAACCAGGATGTGTTTGTAGAACTCGCGCCACAGCAGTTCGTTGATCCAGGTGACCGCGCCGACCTTGCCGCTTTCAAACTCGCCCTGATTGCTGTGCAGCGCGGCGTGCAGGCACTGGCGTGGCGAGATCACCCCGGCGGCCAGATAAGGCGAGAGCTGGCTGGTGCCGGGCTTGGCCGGAAAGTCGCGTTCGCTCTGGTAATAGTCGATCTGCGCATCGGTGAACGTATCGAGACGGCGCCGCGCTTCTTCCTCGCCGGCCGGCCACAATGCGCGCAGCGATTCGCTCGGCGTGGCGAAGCCTTTGATGGCGTCGGGAATCGCATCGCTGGCGATGTTCAGCGCAGCCTGTTTGCCCGGTGCCTTGACCCGTGCCGGCAGCGAACGGTGCAGGCGTTCGTAGCAGACTTTGCGGAACTGGCTGAACACCTGGAAATAGCTGCCGGTCTTGGTCAGCACGGTGCCGGGTTTGAACAGCAACTGATCCAGATAACTGTGGAATTCGATGCCCTCGGCCCGCAACGTTTCGGCCACGGCTTCATCGCGACGGCTTTCATGAACGCCGTATTCCTCGTTGACGTGAACCGCTTCGATCTTCAATTGCCGGCAGAGCTTGAGCAGTTCTGCCGGCGCCTGCTTCCAGTGCGCTGCGCTACGAATCAGTAACGGAATGTTCAACGCGCCGAGACTTGTGCTCAGCTCGCGCAGATTGCGCAGCCAGAAATCCACTTTGCACGGCGCATCGTCATGTTCCAGCCATTGCTGCGGGCTCAACAGGTAAACGGCCACGGTCGGGCCGCGCGCTGCGGCGGCCGCCAGGGCAGTATTGTCATGTTGGCGCAAGTCGCTGCGCAGCCAGATCAGTTGCATGTCGTTGGACTCATCATCAAATCAGACCGCGCTCGAGCAGCGCCTGGTGCGCAGCAAGCGGATCTTCAGCCAGGAATAAATCGGCGGATTCGGCAGTTCTGGCGGACAACTCGGCGTGGTGGATATGCACCGCCGGTCCGGCGATCAATGTCGGGCAACCGACGTTTGCCAACAGTTTTGGCAACTGCGCCAGTTGCAGGGCTTTGCTGGAATACAGCAGAACGCCACGGGCCTGGAGCTGTTCGACAGTCAACGCCAGCTCGCCGGCCGGCAGCGGCCAGTCGAACACCTGCACCGGGCAATCAGCGCTGCTGATCAGCCACGCGCACAGCCACAGTTGGGGGTCCAGTGGCAGGTCGGAATGATTGATCAGCAGCAGCGGTGCGGCATGCAGTTGGCGGTTGTTGTGGTAGATGCGTGCGCCGAATTTACTGCGCAGCCAGGACAGGAAAAACACCCGTTCCATCTGCGCGCCGAACTGGCCCTGCCAGCGCTGTTCGAGTTCGCTCAGCAACGGCATCAGCAGTTGTTCGCACAGCGTGCGCGGCGGGTACAGCGCCATGGCCTGGTTGACGCTGTCATCCAGCGCGCGTTCATTGAGCGCGGTAACGGCCGCCAGCAAAGTCTGCTGCAAGCGCTGCCAATCGTTTTCCACGGTTTCAGTGAACGCTTGCGGCGTATCGAGCAGCGGCTTGACCTGGCTGACGGCAACGCCACGGTTGAGCCAGGTGAGAATGGCCAGAATCCGCTGCACATGTTCGGCTGAATACAAACGGTGGCCCTTGGGCGTGCGCTGTGGTACGACCAGCCCGTAGCGGCGTTCCCACGCACGCAAGGTAATGGCGTTGACCCCGGTCTGCCGCGCGACTTCGCGGATCGGCAGCCAGCCCTCGTCGAGGGCTTTCTTGAAGTCGGCGCCGAGGTCTTCCTGGGCGCTGCTGTCGGTTTTTTCGTTCATTAGATAGCGTTTCGCAGACTGAGGTTTTCCGGATGCGGCTGCAGGTACACCTGTTGCGCAATGTAGGGATCCGGATGGAGGCGAAAATGATGCTTGAGCAGGGTCAGCGGCACCACCAGCGGCACGATGCCCTGACGGTACTGGCCGATGACCTGCTGCATTTCCTGTTTGTCTTCGGCGCTCAGCGATTGTTTCAAATATCCGCTGATGTGCAGCAGCACGTTGCAATGGGTACCGCGGGTCGCGCATTTTTTCAGCGCGGCCATCAGTTCGCTGAAATAGCGCGGGCCGAGCTCCGCAGGGTCGCTGTCGGCCATGTTGCCGAGCAATTTGCCCAACGCTTTGTATTGCAGCGGGTTGTGCGCCATCAGCAGGTATTTGTAGCGCGAGTGGAATTCGGTGAGGGCGCGGCGGCTCAGGCCCTGGGCGAGCACTTGCTGCCAGGCGCTGTAGGCAAGCACGCGGGTGATGAAGTTTTCCCGCAGCACCGGATCGTTGAGGCGTCCGGCTTCTTCCACCGGCAAATCCGGATGCTGTGCACAGAACGCCTGGGCATAGATACCACGGCCGCCACCATTCACCGGAGCGCCGTTGGCGTGATAGACCTTGACCCGCTCCAGCCCGCAGGACGGCGATTGCTGCATGAAGATATAGCCGCAGAGATCTTGCAGCTCACCGGCCATTTTTTCGCCGTACTCGGCCAGTGGCCGGGTGACGTTGATGCTCGGATTTACGGTGCCGACCGCCTCGGGCTGTTGCGGGTCGCCGACCAGCCGAATCGGCTCGCGAGGAATGCCCATGCCGATGGCGACTTCCGGGCACAGCGGCACGAAGTCGAAGTATTCCGCCAGGGTTCGGCTGCACAGCCGTGATTCCTTGTGCCCACCGTTGAAGCGCACTTCTTCGCCCAACAGGCAGGCGCTGATGGCGATCTTCGGCTTGGACAGGGAAGCAGTAGACATGAGCACCTCGAATCTATACCTGTACAGAGGGTTGTCTCTGTACAACTTTGCTCAGCATAGATCCGTGGATGTACAAGTCAAATGGTTTGTATAAGATTTTTTGTAGGAGTGAGCCTGCTCGCGATGGCGGTGTGTCAGATGAAAATGTCTTAACTGATATTCCGCTATCGCGAGCAGGCTCACTCCTACAGGGAGAAATTTATTTCCAGCCTAGTAGCCAGTGTTCGTTGTTCTGGAGCGTTCGCCAATCCAGGCGCTCGCTGCGCTGGGTCAGCACCGCCTGCAATTCAACCTCCAGCACCGTGCCGTCTTCATCACGGATCAGTTCGGTGACCAGAAAATGTTTCTCGCGATTCTGCGGGTGGGCTGCTGTCCATTTCGACAGCAGCAATTTGCGCGGGTTGATGCGATTCATTGCAGGTGTTCGTGCAAGCGACGTGCAGCCTCCTGACCGCTGAGCCAAGCCCCTTCGACCCGTCCGGACAGGCACCAGTCGCCGCAGGCGTACAGGCCCAGATCGGCGTCGGCCAGCGTCGTCCATTCATGACCGGTGGCGGGGCGCGCGTAGAGCCAGCGATGGGCGAGGCTGAAGGTTGGCGCGGGCATGGCGCTGTGCAGCAATTCGGCGAACGCACCGTGCAGTTGCTCGATCACGGCTTCCTTGGGCAAGTCGATATGCTGTCGGCTCCATGCGCTGGTGGCGTGCAGCACCCAGGTGTCGAGGGTGGTGTCGCGTCCGGGTTTACTGCGGTTGCGCGCCAGCCAGTCGAGGGGGCTGTCCTGTACGAAGCAGCCTTCGATCGGTGTATCCAGCGGTGTCTCGAAGGCGAGGGCGACGGCCCAGGTCGGGTCCATTTTTACCCCGGCGGCGGCCCCGGCGAGTTTCGGTGCGGCCGCCAGCAGCGCTGTCGCTTGTGGTGCTGGCGTGGCGATGATCACATGGCTGAACGGCCCGTGGGTGAAGCCTTCGGCGTCTTGCAGGTGCCAGTGCTCTTCACCGCGATAAACCTCGGTGATCCGGCAGGCAAACTGCACGTCCAGACCGTCGAGCAGGCCACGGGTAATGGCGCTCATGCGCGGCGTGCCGACCCAGCGGGTCTGCTCGTCCGGGGACAGGTTCAACTGCCCGCCCTGAAAGGTGTACAGCTGCGGCGCCCACTCGGCGGCCCAGCCCTTGCTTTGCCAGCGTTGCACTTCCGTGACAAAACGCCGGTCGCGCGCAGTGAAATATTGCGCGCCCAGATCCAGCGAACCCGCGTCGCTGCGCTTGCTGGACATGCGCCCGCCGCTGCCGCGGCTTTTATCGAACAGTTGAACGGTATGCCCGGTCTCTGTCAGAGCCTGGGCGGCGGAGAGTCCGGCGATGCCGGTGCCGATGATTGCGATAGGTACAGTCATAGGGGCCTCGTTTACCTTTCTGTACAGACTACGCCGTCGATGAAACCTGTACAATTATGTTTTTTGGTATAACTTCTAGCATTCTCGTTCTGACAGCTTGGCCTATTGTTAAACCATAGAGCCTGCTCGATCGAAAAGATCCCTGCCTATAAAAATAGACTAGTGATCGGTGTTAAACGCCACGCGAGGAAGATGTCATGCACATATTGCTGACCGGCGGTACTGGTTTGATAGGACGTCAGCTCTGCCGGCACTGGCTGGAGCAGGGGCATCGCCTGACCGTGTGGAGTCGACGCGCACACAAGGTCACGCAGATTTGCGGGCCAGACGTTCGCGCGATTGCACGTCTGGAGGACCTCGGCGAGGAGCCGCTGGACGCAATCGTCAATCTCGCCGGCGCGCCGATTGCCGACCGGCCGTGGACCCATCGACGCAAGGCGTTGTTATGGAGCAGCCGTATCACCCTGACCGAGACGTTGCTGGCATGGCTGGAGAGTCGCGCACAGAAACCTTCGCTGCTGATTTCCGGCTCGGCGATCGGCTGGTACGGCGACGGTGGCGAACGCGAGCTGACAGAAGAGTCGCCGCCCGGCATCGACGATTTCGCCAGCCAGCTGTGTATCGCCTGGGAAGAAACCGCCCTGCGCGCCGAGAACCTCGGCATCCGCGTGGTGCTGCTGCGAACCGGTCTGGTGCTGTCGGGCGAGGGCGGCTTTTTGTCGCGGCTGTTGCTGCCGTTCAAGCTCGGGCTGGGCGGGCCTTTGGGTAATGGTCGGCAGTGGATGCCGTGGATTCACATCGACGATCAAATCGCCCTGATTGATTTTCTTCTGCACCATCATCAGGCGAGCGGTCCTTATAATGCCTGCGCGCCGAAACCTGTGCGCAACCGCGAATTTGCCAAGACCCTGGGCAGTGTCTTGCACCGCCCGGCGTTCATGCCGATGCCGACCCTGGCGCTGAAGGTCATGCTCGGCGAGCTGTCACTGTTATTGCTCGGCGGCCAGCGTGCCACGCCGGCACGTTTGCTCGAAGCGGGCTTTACCTTCCGCTTTACGGATTTACGCGCGGCCCTGGATGATCTCTCCAGCCGCCTCTGAAATAGGACGTTGCATGACCGATCACGCTTTGCTTCTGGTCAACCTGGGCTCTCCGGCCTCCACCTCCGTGGCCGATGTGCGCAGCTACCTCAATCAATTTCTGATGGACCCGTACGTGATCGACCTGCCATGGCCGCTGCGGCGGCTGCTGGTGTCGCTGATCCTGATCAAGCGCCCAGAGCAATCGGCGCATGCCTACGCGTCGATCTGGTGGGAGGAGGGCTCACCGCTGGTGGTGCTCAGCCGCCGTTTGCAAGCGCAAATGACCGAGACGTGGAAACACGGCCCGGTGGATCTGGCGATGCGTTACGGCGAGCCGTCGATCGAAACCTGTCTGTTGCGGCTGGTGAAAGCAGGGCACAGGAAAATCACCTTGGCGCCGCTGTATCCGCAGTTCGCCGACAGCACCACGACCACCGTGATCGAAGAAGCGCGACGCGTGCTGCGCGAGAACAAGCTCGACGTGAAGTTATCGATCCTGCAACCGTTCTACGATCAGCCGGAATACATCGAAGCACTGGCCGCCAGCGCTCGCCCACATCTGCAGCAGGATTACGATCATTTGCTGCTGAGCTTTCATGGCTTGCCGGAGCGGCATCTGACCAAACTCGATCCGAGCGGCAAGCACTGCCTCAAGGGCGCCGACTGCTGTCAGACCGCCTCGCCGGCGGTGTTGGCGACCTGCTACCGCGCGCAATGTTTCCGCACCGCCGCCGCCTTCGCCAAGAGCGTGGGCTTGCCGGACGGCAAATGGTCGGTATCGTTTCAGTCGCGCCTGGGGCGGGCGAAGTGGATCGAGCCGTACACCGAAGCGCGGCTGGACGAGCTGGCAAAAAGCGGCGTGAAAAAGATTCTGGTGATGTGCCCGGCGTTCGTCGCCGATTGCATCGAGACGCTGGAAGAAATTGGCGATCGCGGCAGAGAACAGTTCCGCGAAGCGGGGGGCGAGGAGCTGGTGCTGGTGCCCTGCCTGAACGACGACCCGCAATGGGCCAGGGCGTTGGCGACTCTCTGCGAAAGAGCGCCGCTGGCCCTTTGAGCTGAGTAAACACAAACTGTGGCGAGGGAGCTTGCTCCCGCTGGGCTGCGAAGCGGCCCCAAAATCTGCTGATGCGGTTTCACAGGAAATCGCATTTGCCGGATTTACGACTGCTGCGCAGCCGAGCGGGAGCAAGCTCCCTCGCCACAGGGTGTGAGCCGATCTTTAAATCAGCGGCTCATCCGCCTTCTTCTGCTTCCAGCCGTCATTGCCCGGCAGGATCAGGTTCAGCGCGATCGCCACCACCGCGCACAGTGCGATGCCTTTGAGGCCGAAGTCATCCGGGCCAGTGCCGGTGCCGACCAGCACACCACCAATGCCGAACACCAGCGTCACCGAGACGATCACCAGATTGCGCGCTTCGCCCAGGTCGATCTTGTGGCGGATCAGGGTATTCATGCCCACCGCCGCAATCGAACCGAACAACAGGCACAGAATCCCGCCCATCACCGGCACCGGAATGCTTTGCAGCAGCGCGCCGAACTTGCCGATGAACGCCAGGGTGATGGCGAAAATCGCCGCCCAGGTCATGATTTTCGGGTTGTAGTTTTTGGTCAGCATCACCGCGCCGGTCACTTCGGCATAGGTGGTGTTGGGCGGGCCACCGAACAGGCCAGCGGCGGTCGTCGCAATGCCGTCACCAAGCAGGGTGCGATGCAGGCCCGGCTTCTTCAGGTAATCGCGACCCGTCACACTGCCAACGGCAATCACGCCGCCGATGTGCTCGATCGCCGGGGCCAGCGCCACCGGAACGATGAACAGAATCGCCTGCCAGTTGAACTCCGGCGCGGTGAAGTGCGGCAGGGCGAACCAAGGCGCCGCGGCAATCTTCGCGGTATCGACCACGCCGAAATAAAACGACATGGCAAAACCGACCAGCACACCGGAGATGATCGGCACCAGACGAAAGATGCCTTTGCCGAACACCGCTACGATCAGCGTGGTCAGCAGTGCCGGCATCGAGATCAACATGGCGGTCTGGTAGTGGATCAGCTCGGTGCCGTCGCCAGCCTTGCCCATCGCCATGTTCGCGGCGATCGGCGCCATGGCCAGGCCGATGGAAATGATCACCGGGCCAATCACCACCGGAGGCAGCAAACGGTCGATAAAACCGGTGCCTTTGATCTTCACGGCAAGGCCCAGGAAGGTGTAGACGAAACCGGCCGCCATCACCCCGCCCATGGTCGCGGCGAGGCCGAACTGGCCCTTGGCGAGGATGATCGGGGTGATGAAAGCGAAGCTCGACGCCAGAAACACCGGCACCTGCCGCCCGGTGACGATCTGGAACAGGATCGTTCCCAGACCTGCGGTAAACAGGGCCACGTTCGGATCAAGGCCGGTGATCAGCGGCATCAGCACCAAAGCGCCGAACGCCACGAACAGCATCTGGGCGCCGGACAGCACCGTGCGCCAGAGCGGATCGTTGAACTCTTGCTGCATGCTTACGCGTCCTTCTGCTTGGTGCCGAAGATCTTGTCACCGGCGTCGCCAAGCCCAGGGATGATGTAGCCGTGCTCGTTCAGACGTTCATCGATCGACGCGGTGTAGATGGTCACGTCCGGGTGCGCCTTTTCTACGGCGGCAATGCCTTCCGGCGCGGCCACCAGGACCATGGCGCGGATGTCGCGGCAACCGGCCTTTTTCAGCAGGTCGATGGTCGCGACCATGGAACTGCCGGTGGCGAGCATCGGGTCGATGATCATGGCCAGGCGTTCGTCGATTTCCGGCACCAGTTTTTCCAGATACGTGTGGGCTTGCAGGGTTTCTTCGTTGCGGGCAACGCCCACAGCGGACACCTTGGCACCCGGGATCAGGCTCAGCACGCCTTCGAGCATGCCGATGCCGGCGCGCAGGATCGGCACGACGGTGATCTTCTTGCCGGCGATCTTCTCCACCGACACGGTGCCGCACCAGCCGGCAATGTCGTAGGATTCGAGCGGCAAATCTTTGGTGGCTTCATAGGTCAACAGGGCGCCGACTTCCTGAGCGAGCTCGCGGAAATTCTTGGTGCTGATGTCAGCGCGGCGCATCAGGCCGAGTTTATGACGGATCAGCGGATGGCGGATCTCGAGGATGGGCATGGGAAAGGCTCCGGCGGCGGGCAAAAAAACCGGCCTAGATTAATCTATCCGACAGTGATGTCCTATAGGACATTCTGTACGTTAGTCCATAAGAGCTTGATTCGGTCCTGCGAGATGCGTACCTTTGCCCGCTTTTCGCAACCATGCCCCCCACCCGCCAACCCCTGGAGAGCGCCATGTCCGCTGATCTCGAGCATATCCGTCAAATCATGCGAGAGGCTGACTGCCTGTACACCGAGTCTGAAGTCGAGGCGGCCATCGCCCGCGTCGGTGCACAAATCAACGAACAACTGGCCGACAGCAACCCGGTGGTCTTCTGCGTGATGAACGGCGGCCTGATCTTCTCCGGCAAACTGCTGACCCATCTGCAGTTCCCGCTGGAAGCGTCCTACCTGCACGCGACCCGCTATCGCAACGAAACCAGCGGCGGCGACCTGTTCTGGAAAGCCAAGCCGGAAGTCTCGTTCATCGACCGCGACGTGCTGATCATCGACGACATCCTCGACGAAGGTCACACCCTGGGCGCGATCATCGATTTCTGCAAACACGCCGGCGCGCGCAAAGTGCACACCGCCGTGCTGATCGACAAGGACCACGACCGCAAGGCGCGTCCGGACCTGAAAGCCGATTTCGTCGGCCTGCCGTGCATCGACCGCTACATCTTCGGTTACGGCATGGACTACAAGGGCTACTGGCGCAACGCCAATGGGATCTACGCCGTTAAAGGCATGTAATCCTCTGCACCATCCCCCTGTAGGCGTGAGCCTGCTCGCGATAGCGTCATACCAGCCAACATCTACGTTGCTGACAGACCGCTATCGCGAGCAGGCGAAGGCCTACATTTGTTTGTGTGATACCCATGCTAGAGTGCTCGGCCCGCCCCCCGGAGCCTGTCATGCGCCTCTTGACCCGCAGCCTCGCCGCCCTCTTTCTGACTCTCAGCCTGCCGCTGGCCGCCGCGCCCATGCACAGTCAATTCCTGCCGCCGGACGACCTGACCCTGCGCGACGCCGAACCCGAGCAGCAGCAACTGCTGCAGGTCAGCGAATATTCCGTGGTGGTCGGTGCGCAGCGGCAATCCAATCAGCAGCCGATTCCGGTCACTTCGTCGTTGTTGATTCGCCTCAAGGGCAAGTCGCTGAATAAAGGCGCGACCATCAATCAGGTGCTGGTGAGTTTCGATGGCGAAAGCAAGAGCCTGAAAAAGCCGCTTTACGACGACAAAAGCAAAACCCTGACGCTGTTTTACCCGCTCGCCCAATACCGCGTGGTGATGGACCTGCTGCGCAACGACACGGTGTATGTGCAGTTCCTCAGTTACGCCAACGGCCACATCTGGGCCGATTTGCACACCGGCGCGGTGCGAGCGCGTTGAGCCGGGCGGCCGGGCAGGGGTAAACTGCCGGCCCCGTATGATGTCTGCGAGCTGGAGTCGGCAATGCGTAAAGATAAGAAACAAGTGATTGGTGACGAGATCGGCGATGAGCAGATCAAGCTGTTCCTCGATTTTGAGCCGGTCGACGCCACTTCGCCGTCGCTGCACAAACTGATCAAGGCCTACCGTGGGCTGCGCATCGATGATTTCGAGCGTTTTCTGGGCTTCTTCGTCGCGGCAGGTTACGACCTCGATGGCAAGGACGCGCAGGGCAAGACTTTTGTTGATCACATCAAGGATCAGCGTAATGCCCCGGATTACATTGAGCTTGTTGAGAAATACCGCGCCTAGCGCCATCCCTGTGGCGAGGGAGCTTGCTCCCGCTTGAGTGCGCAGCGCTCACAAGATGTCGGGGCCGCTGCGCAGCCCAGCGGGACGGTGCGACGATTCGACAAGCTCCCTCGCCACAGAGGTCAGGTT
Organism: Pseudomonas sp. SWRI99; assembly: GCF_014270125.1. Taxonomy (NCBI): domain Bacteria; kingdom Pseudomonadati; phylum Pseudomonadota; class Gammaproteobacteria; order Pseudomonadales; family Pseudomonadaceae; genus Pseudomonas; species Pseudomonas sp. SWRI99. The sequence goes on from NZ_JABWQR010000021.1 coordinate 54,879, forward strand.
TCAAATTTCGGGTAAAAAAAACGCCCCGCACTCAATGAGTACGGGGCGTTTTTCATGCGGCGCGATCAAGCGAAGCTTGGTGTCTCGCTGCTTTCTTCAACCAGTTCCAGCGCAATGTTGTTCTGCGTATTGATCTTGCGATACAGCGCAGCATCGGTTTCCAGCACCTTTTCACGGGCCGGGAAGATTTCCGCCAGTTTGGCCGCCCACTCGCCGGACGCCTTGGCCGGGAAGCACTTCTCGATCAGTTCCAGCATGATCGAAACAGTCACCGACGCGCCAGGCGATGCGCCGAGCAGGGCGGCGAGGGAGCCGTCTTTCGCGGCAACCAGTTCGGTGCCGAACTGCAGGATGCCACCCTTTTTCGGGTCTTTCTTGATGATCTGTACCCGTTGGCCCGCCACTTCCAGGCGCCAGTCTTCGGCTTTCGCCTGCGGGTAGAAACGGCGCAGGGATTCCAGACGCTGTTCCATCGATTGCATCACTTCGCTGACCAGGTACTTGGTCAGGTCCATGTTGTTTTTTGCCACCGCCAGCATCGGCCCGATGTTGCCGGCGCGCACCGACAGCGGCAGGTCCATGAAGGAGCCGTGCTTGAGGAACTTGGTGGTGAAGCCGGCGTATGGCCCGAACAGCAGGGATTTCTTGCCATCGACTACGCGGGTGTCCAGGTGCGGCACCGACATCGGTGGCGAACCTACGGCAGCCTGGCTATAGACCTTGGCCTGATGCTGCTTGACCACTTCCGGATTGTCGCAGCGCAGCCACTGGCCACTGATCGGGAAGCCGCCGAAGCCTTTGCTTTCTTCGATGCCCGAGGCCTGCAGCAATGGCAGCGCCGCGCCACCGGCGCCGAGGAAGACGAATTTGGCGTCGACTTCACGGGTGTTGCCGTTGTTGACGTCCTTGATGCTGACGGTCCAGCCGGCGCCGTTGCGCTTGAGGCCGGTAACGCGCTTGCAGTATTTGACCTGGGTGTCCGGCGCGCTGGTCAGGTGCTTGAGCAACTGGTTGGTGAGGGCGCCGAAGTTGACGTCGGTGCCGTTCATCACGCGAGTGGCGGCAAGGACTTCGTCTGGCGAGCGGCCCGGCATCATCAGCGGCATCCACTCGGCCATCTTGCCTTTGTCTTCGGTGTATTCCATGTCGGCAAACGCATGGTGCTTGCTCAACACGTTGAAGCGTTGCTTGAGGAACGACACACCACTGTCACCCTGCACGAAACTCAGGTGCGGGACCGGGCTGATGAAGGATTTGCACGAGCCGAACGTGCCTTTTTTGGTCAGGTACGACCAGAACTGCTTCGACACCTCGAACTGAGTGTTGATGTGCACGGCTTTCTTGATGTCGACGCTGCCATCGGCCGCCTGCGGCGTGTAGTTCAGCTCGCACAGGCCGGCGTGGCCGGTACCGGCGTTGTTCCACGGGTTGGAACTCTCCGCGGCACCGGAATCCATCAGCTCGACGACTTCCAGCTTGATCGCGGGGTCGAGCTCTTTGAGCAGCACGGCCAGGGTGGCACTCATGATGCCGGCCCCTACCAGAACTACGTCGACTGCTTCGTTATGCGCCATTTAACGCGTCTCCCAAATCTGCAGCACCAAATTGTCGGCATGGCTGCCAGGCGTTCCAGGGCAGGTCAGTGGCCCGGGCTATCCGTGGTCAGGTTCGCCATGTCCGAATCTTCGCAATTTTTCGCAACTTCGACGGATGCGTGCGGCCTGGTTTCAAGCGTTCAATGAACGCATTTTCGCGCAGGGCTGGCAATTCGACTTATGGTCGAGACATCCGTTTTCGTGCAACCAAATCCGTAGCGGACAGGCTTCAGGCTCCGATGTTCGAGGTATACCCGGTCCTGTGTCGTTGGGCTGTTTCAGACGCTAATGGTGCATGTTCAGACGCAAAACTATTCATTTGCTCGCCACACTCTTGTGAAGTTGTGAAAACCCGTTTTTTTCACGCTCTTTTGAAGACGTGAACCTCAAAAAAGGGCTGCCTTGGCCTGGCACCTGCCCGCAAGGGCAAAACAACGCGGTGGCCGAGCGTATGACAGCTCTGCAGATTCGCGAAAAGCAGGGGTTTTGCCGGAAGAACAGGCAAGCGCGCCAACTTCACTCGATCTGTGTGGGCGGCTCTCTGTGGGCGATTTTGATGTCGATGCAAGCGCATTGACGCTGTTGCGGGGCCCGATCAGGAGACGTCCTTATAATCGGGGGGAGATTGTAGCGAAGAAATGCGCGCAGTTGCTCGTGTTTAATGACTTTTATTAGGTATCCGGTCAGATGCTCAACTGCACCTGGGGCCGTGCGCGCATTTGTCGCGCTACCACCCGGGCGCTGGCGGGCAGCGGCTGGTTCAACCAGGTCAGGCGGATTTCTTCGATTTCCACCCAGCCGTCACCCATCGGTTGCAGGCTGCACTGTTTGAAAGCCTGGCAGTGACCGTTGCGATCGAGCAGGGCGAAGCTGCGGTGCAGCGGGCGTGGCGCGAACAGCGAGATCAGATAACGCATGGCAGAGTTCCTTGAAGGAGGACTGTTTCAAAGCTTGCCGGCGAGCCATGACGTCGCGGTGTATGGATGGTGAAGAATGTATGACAGGAACCGCCTTCGCCGGGGTGTGTCAGACATTTCAGTATTCACCGCGTCCCGCTGGTGAGCTGCAGTGGCCCACCGCTATACTGCCGGCCTGTTTGTGCCTGATTCTGGAGAGAAGAGCATGTTGCAACGCCTGTTGTTCGGTTTGATCACTGTCGCCGGTTTGACCCTGGCCGGCTGCGCCCACAGCCCGCAACAACTGAATCCGGAGCCGAAGCTGACCACGCAACTGGCACCGGTCGGTCGCGGCCAGCCTGTGGTCGTGCGTGTCGTCGACGGCCGTCCTTCGCCAACCCTGGGCACCCGTGGCGGTCTGTACCCGGAAACCAGCGCCATCACCGTGCAGCGCGAGCAGATCCTGCCCAAGCTGCAGGCCCAGGCTGAAGCCGCTGTGCGTTTGCTGGGGTTCACCCCGACCAACAACGCGCCGAACGCGCCGCAGTTGACCGTGACCCTGGCCGAGCTGAAATATCAGTCGCCGAAAGAAGGCATGTACGTGACCGAGGCGACCATCGGCGCGACCTTCCGCTCTGACGTGCAAAACGCCAACCGTCGTTACAGTGGCCGTTACGGCGCTTCGCTGGACCAGCGCTTCGGCATGGCGCCGAACCAGGAAACCAACACTAAACTGGTCAGCGATGTGTTGAGCGATGCGCTGACACGTCTGTTCAAGGATCCGACCGTGGGTCAGGTGCTGGCCGAGTAAGTTATCGGCAGCTGTGAAAAAGCCCGGGGCCAGTGATGGTTCCGGGCTTTTTTGTGCCTGCCGATATTCTTGATTCACCACCGCCCCCTCTAGGAGTGAGCCTGCTCGCGATGGCGCTCTGTCAGCAACATCAATGCTGGCTGACAATACGCTATCGCGAGCAGGCTCACTCCTACAGGGGAACGGTGGTGTGTCAGGCAGCCTGCGAGTAGAAGTCCAGCACGCTCACCCCTGTCAGCCAATCAGTCTCGGGCAAGTCCGCATGCTGATGCCCGCCCAGCGCGCAATACACCAGCCAATGGCGATCCTGCACATTGAAGGCAAGGCTGCCGACCAGACTTTGCTGTTCGTCGTAAGGGGTGATGAGGTACAGGCGATCCTGGTTTTCAGCGTGCAGCATGTCCCGTTCCATGTGTGTTTCGAGGCGCGCAGGGTGAAGCATCCACATGACGGTGCCGTGACACAGGACAGCCATCGGTCGATTGTCAGGTTATTTATCGCAAAGGCCGGGGCAGGGTGGCCAGGTTTGGGTAGAATTCGCGCCGCGGTCGTCGATCTGGCGCCTGCCACACCGATTTAAATTGAGGTCTGTGATGTCGTTGCACTTGATGACGCTGTTTACCGCCCATCCCGCCAAACTGATCAACCTGCTGGCCTTGCTGCTCGCGTTCCCCGGCAGTTGGCTGCTGCACGCAACCCGTCGCCGTGAGCAACGCGCGCAGGCCAGTCTTGCCGCACAGCGTCAGGCGCAGCCGAATGTCGAGCCGATTCTGGATTGGGCGACGCTGCGCATGAACCGGTTTTTCTATCGTTTCGGTTTCGCCTGCCTGGGGCTGGCCCTGATCGTCTCCTGGATCAGCACGCGCTTCTAAAGCTGAATACAAAACCTCTGTGGCGAGGGAGCTTGCTCCCGCTTGAGTGCGCAGCGCTCACAAACTCCTGGGGCCGCTTCGCAGCCCAGCGGGAGCAAGCTCCCTCGCCACAGAGATGTTTGGCATAACTGCTTACAGTGGCAACCCGGCCTTGACCCGGTACTGATTACGCACCGGCGTCGCATATTGCAGCACCAGGTACGGACGATGCTCCTCGGGGCAGGCGTCCAGCCGGTTCTGCCATTCTTCCTGCGCCTTGGCCAGTTCGTCCGCCGGGAAGACTTCGGCCGCCTTCGGCACATTCAATTGCGGATCGGCATCGGCCCACTGTGCATACGCCAGATAATGCACCGGGAACAGCCGATAGCCGCCGAGAATCTGCTTGTCCATCTCGATCGCCAATTGTTTGGTGTCTTCGAACAACTCGGTGATCGGCGCAGCGAAGTTCACGTGCACCCGGCCCTTGTAGCCAGTGATGCCCTTGGCGATGCTCACATCATCTTCACCGGGCGCCTTGGTGTAGGTGCCGGTGGTGGCGCGGATGTACAACTCGCGGGCCTTGGCCTGGTCGCACGGGTCGTATTCATAGCTGATCGACACCGGCGTGAGGTTCAGCGAACGAATCACTTCACCGAACGGCTCGTCCTTGCGGCTCATGTGGAACATCTTGAGGATCGCCGACTCGGTGCGGTCATCGCCATCCTTCGCCCGGCCTTCGGCCTGAGCGATCCAGATCGAGGCGCAATCGTTGCGGATCGAGTGGTTGATGTAGGCCGACAACAGTTGATAGGCGGCCATTTTCTCGCGGCGGCCAGTGATCGAACGGTGGACGATAAAGCTCTTGTTCAAACGCATCAGGTCACTGACAAACGGCTTTTGCAGCAGGTTGTCGCCAATCGCAATGCGCGGCGTCGGCAGGCCCGCGTGGTACACGGCGTAATTGACGAAGGCCGGGTCCATGACGATGTCGCGGTGGTTGGCGATGAACAGATAAGCGCTGCCGGACTTGAATTGCTCGACCCCGGTGTAGGTCACGCCGTCGGTGGCGCGCTCGATGGTGTGGTCGACGTAGAACTCGACTTTGTCCTGTAAGGTAGCCACGGACGTCACGTCGGCAAACTCACGACGCAGCCGATGGGCTATAAGAGGTTTGAGCATCCAGCCGAAGGCACCGGCAAAACGCGGGAAGCGGAAGTGGGTGAGGATATCTAGAAACGCCTTGTCGCCGAGCAGCCTTGCCAGTACCGCAGGTACTTCGCTGTCGTCGTAAGGTCGGATGGCATCGAATTCGCCCATCATGCTCTCTTGTTGGAAACGGCTAGGGTAAGTTAGGGGTTTGATCGAAAACCCGCAGGGCACGGTCTGAAAAAGTAGCCAGACAAAAATAGCCCTGCAAATAGACCGGCGATTATACGCACAAGTCACCTGGGAGACCGCGATGCTGGAAGCCGCTGAGTATGAATGTCCGTATTGTGGGGAGGAAGTCGAGACTACGCTGGATCTGTCCGGCGGCGATCAGACGTATATCGAGGACTGTCAGGTGTGCTGCCGACCGATCACGTTTGTTTTGCAGGTGCATGGTGAAGAATGGCACCTGGAAGTCTTCAGCGAAAACGAATGAGGGGGCGCTCATGCAGCGAATCTACGAACCGGCCAGCCTGATGGAAGGCGAAATGCTCAAGGGCATGCTCGCCAGCGAAGGCATCGAGGCGCATCTGGTCGGGCAGAATCTGCTAGGCGGCACGGGCGAACTGCCGATTTTCGGCCTGCTCGGCCTGTCCGTCGATAACGATCAGGCCGAATACGCCCGCGAGCTGATCACCGCGTACAATGCCGCGCTGCCGCTGCCGCTGCCCGGCGACGAACCGGAGAGCTTCCCCGGGACGCTGGTCTGTTAGGCTGACGTTCGTTTGATCAAGAGTCGTGTTGCCCCATGTGTGGACGTTATGCCCTGTTTCGCTGGAACCGCGATTTCGCGGCCCTGCCAGGTTTTCCCGCCGATCAGCAGGCGCAGTGGAACATTTCCCCCAATGATTCGGTATTGATGCTGCGCGCCGCTGAAGACGGCGAGCGCACATTGGCCCGTGCGCGCTGGGGTCTGACGCCGCCGTGGCTGACCGACCTGTCGAAAACCCCCGCCCATGCCCGGGCCGAAACCGTGGCCGAGCAGCCGATGTTCCGTGAGGCGCTGCGCCTGCGTCGCTGCCTGCTGCCGGCCAACGGTTTCTACGAATGGCGCGGCACCCAGCGCAAGCGGCCCTATTGGCTGACGCCGGGAGAGGGCTCATCGCTGTTTTTCGCGGCGATCTGGGAGGCGTATCCGGTGCAGGAACAGGTCTGGCTGAGCACGGCGGTGATTACCCAGCCGGCGGCCAGTCAGCGCCGGCCTTTGATTCTCGATGAGGCGGGGCAGGCGGCATGGCTCGATCCCGAGACGCCGCTGCATGTGTTGCAGGGATTGCTCGCCAGTGAGCCGGCGGCGCTGCGTGAGCGGGTGCTGGCGAATCTGGTGAATGATCCGAAGCTCAATGGGCCGGAGTGTTTGACCCCGGGGTGATGCACTGCCCGCAAGGGCCTTATCGCGAGCAGGCTCACTCCTACATGGGAACGCATTCCAAATGTAGGAGTGAGCCTGCTCGCGATAAGGTTCGAAGAACCTTCCGGCGTCTTTAGACCTTGAACTGATTGATCAACCGCCGCTGCTGCTCGGCCAGTTTGGTCAAACTGGCACTCGCCGAACTCGACTCATCCGCGCCACCGGCCACTTCGTTCGCCACCTGGCCGATATTGATCACATTGCGGTTGATGTCATCGGCCACCGCGCTTTGTTCCTCGGCCGCACTGGCAATTTGCGTGTTCATGTCGTTGATCACCGACACGGCCTGGGTAATTGTCTCCAGCGCCTCGGCCGCTTTCGCCGCGTGTTGCACGCTTTCGTCGGTGCGGTTCTGGCTGTCCTCCATGACCCGCACCACATCGCGGGTGCCTTGCTGCAACTGCTGGATCATCGCCTGGATTTCTTCGGTGGCCTTCTGGGTTTTCTGCGCCAGATTGCGCACTTCATCCGCAACCACGGCAAAACCACGCCCCTGTTCACCGGCCCGCGCCGCTTCGATCGCGGCGTTCAGTGCCAGCAGGTTGGTTTGTTCTGCGATCCCGCGAATCGCCGTGAGGATCGCGTTGATGTTTTCGCTGTCCTTGGCCAGGGTCTGCACCACATCGACCGCCTTGCCGATTTCCACGGCGAGCACGCCAATCGAGTTCGAGGTGTCGCGGACGATCTGCATGCCCTGGCTGGCGGCCTGATCGGCATGGCTGGCCGCTTGCGCCGCTTGCGTGGCATTGCGCGCCACGTCCTGGGCGGTGGCGGTCATTTCCTGGACCGCTGTCGCCACTTGATCGATCTCGGCCAGTTGTTTTTGCACGCCGATGTTGGTGCGAATCGCGATGTCGGCCGTGTGTTCCGAGGAATCACTGACGCTCTGCACCGAGGTCACCACTTGCGTGATCATCGCCTGCAACTTGGCAAGGAAGGTATTGAAGCCTTTGGCAATCGAGCCCAGCTCATCACTGCGATCGCTGCTCAAGCGGCGGGTCAGATCGCCTTCGCCCTGGGCGATATCGTCGAGCATGGCGACCATCTGCTTGAGGGGCCGCGCGATGCCGTGACCCACCAGCCAGATCACCAGCAGACCGACAGCCGCGATGATCAAACCGACCATGGCCATGCCAAAGGTGTCGGATTTGCGTTGGGCATCGAGTTCGGCCTGCAGGTTTTGCAGATCAGCCATGACCGCGTTGAGCGGCAGTTGCAGCATCAGCGTCCAGCGTGCATCGGTCTGGCCGATGCCGAACGGCAGGTACAGCTCGATGCGGCCCTTGTCGGTGTTGACCGAGTAGGTGACTTCGCCACGCTTGAGACTGGCCATGTTGGCGGTCTGTTCGGCATCGAGGATGTCACTGACTTTTTCGCCGAATTTGTTCGAGTCTCTGGTGTAGGCGACGATGCGGCCATTGCCGCCGATCAGCGCCATTTCACCCGCGCCGCTGTAGAGTTTCTGGTTGGCGGCGAGGAGCATGTCCTGAATGAAGTTCACCGACAGGTCAGCGCCAACGATGCCCTGGAAGGCGCCGTTGACCATGATCGGTTCGATAAAGGAGGCGAGCATGACGATCTTGTCGCCGACCTTGTAGGGCGCCGGATCGATCACACAGGGTTTTTTCGTTTCTTTCGAGCACAGGTAGTACTCGCTGGCGCGCACGCCGGTGGACAGGGTTTTCTGATCGTCGACATCGGCCAGTTTATCCACGCCGAGAGTGCCGTCGGTGTTGCGGAACCACCATGGCAGGAAGCGTCCGTTGGCGGGATCGATGCCGACCACGGCGCTGCCGATGTAGGCCGCGTCATTGTGGTCCAGTGCGTTTTTTTCCCAGCCAATATAGGTGCCGAGAATCTTCGGGTTCTTTTCGACGTTTTCCTTGATCAGGCTGATCAGTTGCTCACGGCTGATGCTCAGGCGCGGTTGGCCATCGGCACCCGCCGTGCCGAGCAGGGCATTGACCCGCACCAGGCCACCGGCAATCAGCAGCGGCGCTTCGAGTTCGCGCTGGATCTGGCTGACCTGGGTCTGCGCCAGCGAGGTCAGGCGCTGCTCGATGACTTGCTCGAACTGCACCTGGGTGCGCTGTTGCACCATCTCTTGCGTGCGTGCGCCGGCAAACAGCGCATACAGCACCAGCGCCGCGACCACGCTGAGGACGATGGCGCCGGCCAGGGCGGCGACGGAAAACTGGATCGACTTGAACTTCATGGGAACTCCGCACGCAAGAGGACAATCTGCGAGGGATTTATCGGCGGTGCCGGCAGGGCCATGAGCGGCGTTGGTCGGAATGAGCGGCCGGACGTCGCAAATGGATCGGTACGCGACGCAGTGGTTGTGTCGGGGCTATGCAGTTTTTCGGCGGGCATGGCGGGAAACGTCTGAAAGTCGCTGCAACACGTCTGTTGTCTCTGGCGCCGATACCATTACCCGCCTAGGATACGCGACAGGTTTTCAGGGAGCTTTTGAATGAACAAGACATTGGTTGTAAGTGCACTGAGCGCAGCGCTGCTGCTGGCCGGGTGTCAGTCGGTCAACACCACCAGCGGCGGCGCCGTCGGGGTGGAGCGCAAGCAATACATGTTCAGCATGCTGTCCTCGCAAGAGGTCGACCAGATGTACGCGCAGTCCTATCAGAAGACCATCGGCGAGGCGTCGAGCAAAGGCGTGCTGGACAAGAGCAGCCCGGAAGCCAAGCGGGTGCAGGCCATCGCCAATCGTCTGATCGCCCAGGCGCCGAACTTCCGTCCGGATGCGGCGCAATGGCAATGGGAAGTCAATCTGATCAAGAGCGATGAGCTCAACGCCAACTGTGGTCCCGGCGGCAAGATCATTTTCTACACCGGGCTGATCGACAGTCTGAAACTCACCGACGATGAAATCGCCGCCATCATGGGCCATGAAATCGCCCACGCGTTGCGCGAGCACGGGCGTGAAGCGATGTCCAAGGCCTATGGCATCGAGATGGCCAAGCAGGGTGCCGGCGCATTGTTCGGTCTGGGTCAGGACAGCCTGGCGCTGGCCGACACTGTGGCCAACTACGGCATGACGCTGCCCAACAGCCGCGCCAACGAAAACGAAGCCGACCTGATCGGTCTGGAGCTGGCCGCTCGCGCTGGCTACAACCCGAACGCGGCGATTACGTTGTGGAACAAGATGAGCAAGGCTTCCGAGGGTTCACCACCGGAATTCATGAGCACTCACCCGGCTTCCACCAGCCGGATTGCCTCGCTGCAGGCGGCGATTCCGAAAGTCATGCCGCTTTACAACAGCAGCAAGCGATAAGCTGCAAGCTGCAAGCTAAAGCAGATGTGCGTGGCTTGCAGCTCTTTGCTTGCAGCTAAAAGCTTGCAGCTGCTTCAAACCCAGCCGCTGCTCTGCATCGCTTTATAAACCGCAACAATCGCCAGGATCAGGAACGCCGAAGCCGCCAGGCGCCGGATCAGGGTCAGCGGCAACTTGTCCGCGGCAAAATTACCCGCCAGTACCACCGGCACGTTGGCAATCAGCATGCCCACGGTCGTGCCGATAATCACCAGCCACAGTTCCGGGTATTGCGCGGCCAGCATCACCGTGGCGATCTGGGTCTTGTCACCGATTTCAGCGAGGAAGAAGGCAATCAGCGTGGTCAGGAACGGCCCGAACTTGCGCGCGGTGCTGGCTTCGTCGTCATCCAGTTTGTCCGGGACCAGTGTCCACAGCGCAGTGGCGGCGAAGCTCGCGGCGAGAATCCAGTGCAGCACGGCGTCGGAAAAGAAACTGCCGAACCAGGCTCCTACCGCACCGGCTGCTGCGTGGTTGGCCAGGGTCGCGGCGACAATCCCGGCAATGATCGGCCAGGGTTTGCGAAAGCGAGCGGCGAGAATCAGCGCGAGCAGTTGCGTCTTGTCGCCGATTTCGGCCAAGGCAACGATTGCGGTGGGAACGAGTAACGAGTCCAGCATCAGGGATTTCCTAAGGGGCGGGTCGACACGGCTATGACACGTACAGCCTTCCCGCCCCGGGTAAGGTGTGCGTGTCATAGGTCTTGTCAAACCCTGCGATCCGTCTGTTGCGGACGCTGGGGTCGCATACGCCATGATCTGAGGATCAAGTATGTTGACGTATGCCGGACGAGCTTGGCGCTCGTGGGAGACTACTCCCCTAGGACGGAGCGGATTCTGCCTAGGCAAATCCGATTGGGCAAGAACAAATTTTCAACCGCGCTTGGCCCGGTAAATCCGGAAGCCATTGCCTTCAGCCTTGATCGCACAAACGCCCAGATGCTCTTCGATCAACGGCTGATACTTCAGGAAGCTGTTGGCCACAAGTCGAAGTTCGCCACCGTTTTTCAGATGTTTGGCCGCTTTTCGCAGCAAGTTCTCCGTGGCGAAATAATCGGTATGCACGCCGACATGGAACGGCGGGTTGCTCAGAATCGCGCTCAAACCCATCGGCGCGGCGTCGATACCATCGCCGGTCAGCACCTCGGCTTCCAGGCCATTGGCGGCCAGGGTCAGACGGCTGCTCGCGGCAGCAAACGCATCCACGTCCAGCAGCGTCACCTGATTGTGCGGGTAGCGGCGTTTGACCGCCGCGCCCAGCACGCCGGCGCCACAACCGAAGTCGAGCAGATGGCCGCTCGGCAGTTTGTCCAGATGATCGAGCAACAGCGCGCTGCCGCGATCGAGCCGACCATGGCTGAACACGCCCGGCAGGCTGATGACTTTCAACGGGCCTTCAGCCAGCGGCAGTTCGTAGGTCTGCGCCAGGCTTTCCAGCGACTTGGCTTGCGGCGCGTTGGCTACGGTCACTTGCCAGAGCTGGCAATGGCGCGCGCTGTCGAGTTTGCGCGGCTTGCCGAACGGGTTGAGTTGCTTGGAGGCGCCTTCGATGCCGCTGCGCTTCTCCCCGACCAAGAACACTTCACGCCCGGCCAGACGCGACGCCACGGCGTTGAGGATGTAATCGGTCAGGTCTTTAGACTTGGGCAGGAACACCATGGCGCTGTCGAACTCACGCTCCGGCACGTTCACGCCGAACTGGCTGCGCCCTTCGAAGCGGGCTTCCAGCGCGGCTTGATCGCCCGCGTGCCAGCACCAGCCAAACGCGTTGGGCAGACGCCCAAGCAGATCGTCGGCGGGCAGCCCGGCCAATAACAACGGACCCTGGAATAACTCGGCCTGACGAAGCAGTACTTCACTGCGCGGATCCATAACTGCTCCTCGAAAAAAAAGTGCCGCAGTTTATCAACTGACGACCCGCAGCGCCTCACCGCTGAAGAACGCCCGGGCGTTTTCGCTCAGTTGGCCGACGATGCGTTGCCGCGCCTCGCGACTGCCCCAGGCGTTATGCGGAGTGACGATCAGGCGCGGGATGTCGGCGGCGAGCAGCGGATTGCCGTGGCTCGGCGGTTCAACGCTGAGCACGTCCGTCGCTGCACCGCCGAGGTGGCCGCTGCGCAAAGCATCGGCCAGCGCCTGCTCATCGATCAAGCCACCCCGGGCGGTGTTGACCATGAACGCGCCGGGTTTCATCGCGGCCAGCTCGCGGGCACCAATGAAGTGGCGGGTGTGTTCGTTGAGCGGGCAGTGCAGGGTGAGGGCGTCGATCTGCGGCAGCAGTTGATCCAGCGGCAAGCGGTCTGCTCGAGCGGGGCGTCCGGGAATCTGCCCGAGCAACACGCGCATGCCGAACGCTTCGGCCAGCCGCGCCACGGCGCCACCGAGTTCGCCGTGCCCGAGCAGGCCAAGGGTTTTGCCCTGCAGTTCAACGATTGGGTAGTCGAGCAGGCAGAACTGCTTGGCCTGCTGCCAGCGGCCTTCAGCGACGGCTTTTTGGTAATCGGCCAGACGTGTGGCGAGGTTGAGCAGCAGCATGATCGTGTGTTGCGCAACGGACGGCGTACCGTAACCCTGACAATTGCACACGGTGATGCCGTGGGCGCGGGCGGCGCTGAGGTCGACGTTGTTGGTGCCGGTGGCGCTGATCAGGATCAGTTGCAACTGCGGGTTGGCAGCCATGGCGGCGGCGTCGATCACGACTTTATTGGTGATTGCCACGCTGGCGCCTTGCATCCGTTCGCTGACTTGCTCGGGCAGGGTTTGCGCGAAGAGTTGCAGATCGCTGAAGCATTTGCGCAACGGACCGAGGTCCAGATCGCCGAGGTCCAGCGAAGGGTGATCAAGAAATACCGCGCGGCGCGAGTTCGTCATCAACTGTACCTTTTGTGCTGTGAGCGGAGGGCGTACTCTGCCGAGCCTACCAGATGAAACAATTGGTTACTCAACACCATGAGCCGGTGTAATACCTGTGGCGAGGGAGCTTGCTCCCGCTGGGCTGCGAAGCAGGCCCAAACCCATTGAAGTTGTACCAGCGCTATCGGGTGTACCGGTTGTACGACTGCTGCGCAGCCGAGCGGGACGGTGCGACTATTCGACAAGCCCTCTCGCCACAAATGAGTGGTGGCCGCAGATCCAATGTTTATAGCGAAATTCTAGGAGCCCCCATGTACTGGACCGAATTCCTGACCGTTGCCCTTATCCACTTGCTGGCCGTTGCCAGTCCCGGCCCGGACTTTGCCGTGGTGGTGCGCGAAAGCGTGACCCACGGGCGTCGCGCCGGCACCTGGACGGCGCTGGGGGTGGGCACGGCGATTTTCCTGCATGTCGGCTATTCGCTGTTGGGCATTGGCCTGATCGTGTCGCAGTCGATCGTGCTGTTCAACGCGTTGAAGTGGGCGGCGGCTGCGTATCTGCTGTACATCGGCTTCAAGGCCTTGCGCGCGCAACCGGCCAAAGCCGTTGCCGATGATCTGCACCAGGAGGCCGGCGTCCGCACGGCGCGTGGCGCGTTTACCTCGGGCTTCGTCACCAACGGCCTGAACCCGAAAGCCACACTGTTTTTCCTGTCGCTGTTCACCGTGGTGATCAACCCGCACACGCCACTGGCCGTGCAGGCGGGTTATGGAGTTTACCTGGCGGTGGCAACGGCATTCTGGTTTTGCCTGGTGGCGCTGCTGTTCAGCCAGCAACGCGTGCGCGCCGGGTTCGCGCGCATGGGCCACTGGTTCGACCGCACCATGGGCGCTGTGCTGATTGCTCTCGGCGTGAAAATCGCGTTTACCGAGATGCATTGAGGACTGGCTGCGATCAAAATTGTGGGAGCGAGCCTGCTCGCGAAAGCGCTAGTACAGTCACCGAAGATGTCGACTGACCCGACGCCTTCGCGAGCCGGCTCGCTCCCACAGGTAGTGTTTTCTTCCAGATCAGCTCGAAATGCTGGCGCAAAGCTAGCATTTGTTCGGCTCTGCAAATCATTCCTTTGGCTGATTTTACGGTCACGCAGGCGCACTAGAGTACGAATCTCTCCGCCAACACCGTGCAGTCAGAAAAGGGATTCCTATGTTGCAGACTCGCGTCATTCCTCCGGCCGATGGGGCCTACCAGTATCCATTGCTGATCAAGCGGCTGCTGATGTCTGGCGCCCGTTATGAGAAAACCCGCGAGATCGTCTACCGTGACCAGTTGCGCTACAGCTACCCGACGCTGATCGAGCGCGTCGCTCGTCTGGCCAACGTGCTGACCGCTGCCGGTGTGAAGGCCGGTGACACGGTGGCGGTGATGGACTGGGACAGCCATCGTTATCTGGAGTGCATGTTCGCCATCCCGATGATCGGTGCGGTGATTCATACGATCAACGTGCGCCTGTCGCCCGAGCAGATTCTCTACACGATGAATCATGCCGAGGACCGCTTTGTGCTGGTCAACAGCGAGTTCGCCGGGCTGTATCAAGCCATTGCGCCGCACCTGACCACGGTCGAGAAAACCTTGCTGCTGACCGATCTGCCGGAGAAAACCGCTGACTTGCCGAATCTGGTCGGCGAGTACGAGCAGCTACTGGCCGCGGCGAGCCCGCAGTATGACTTCGAGGATTTCGACGAAAACTCGGTCGCCACGACGTTCTACACCACAGGCACGACCGGTAACCCGAAAGGCGTTTATTTCACCCACCGGCAACTGGTGCTGCACACGATTGGCGTGGCGACGATCATGGGTTCGATCGACAGCGTGCGCCTGCTTGGCACCAACGATGTGTACATGCCGATCACGCCGATGTTTCACGTCCACGCCTGGGGTTTGCCGTACGTGGCGACGATGCTCGGCCTCAAACAGGTGTATCCGGGGCGCTACGACCCGGAATATCTGGTGGAGTTGTGGCGCAAGGAGAAGGTCACGTTTTCCCACTGTGTGCCGACCATCCTGCAAATGCTGCTCAACGCCAAAGCCGCGCAAGACACCGATTTCGCCGGCTGGAAAATCGTCATTGGCGGCAGCGCGCTCAACCGCTCCCTGTATGAAAACGCCAAGGCCCGTGGCATTCAGCTGACGGCGGCCTATGGCATGTCGGAAACCGGGCCGTTGGTGTCCTGCGCCCATCTGAATGACGAGTTGATGGCCGGCAGCGAGGACGAACGCACCACCTACCGGATCAAGGCCGGCGTGCCGGGGCCGCTGGTGGAAGCAGCGATCGTCGACAGCGAGGGCAACTTTCTCCCGGCCGATGGCGAGACTCAAGGCGAACTGGTGCTGCGTGCGCCCTGGCTCACCGAAGGCTATTTCAACGAACCGCAGAAGGGCGCCGAACTCTGGTCCGGCGGCTGGCTGCACACCGGTGATGTGGCGACGCTCGACAGCATGGGCGTGATCGACATCCGCGACCGGATCAAGGACGTGATCAAGACCGGCGGCGAATGGATCTCCTCGCTGGACCTCGAAGACCTGATCAGCCGACATGCGGCGGTACGTGAAGTAGCAGTGGTGGGGATTGCCGATCCGCAGTGGGGCGAGCGGCCGTTTGCCTTGCTGGTGGTCCGTGAAGGCCATGTGATCGGTGCGCGGGAACTCAAGGAACACCTCAAGCCGTTCGTCGAGCTGGGGCACTTGAGCAAGTGGGCGATTCCGAGTCAGATCGCCCTTGTTACCGAAATTCCCAAGACCAGTGTCGGCAAGCTCGACAAGAAGCGCATCCGCCTCGACATCACCGAATGGCAGGCCAACAACAGCACCTTTCTGTCGACCCTCTGAGCACCTGCTGGCGCGCTGAAACCGGCGCGCCAGACCTCCCGAGCAAGCGCTTGGCTTGTGAAATCGAAAAAATCAGCCATCCTTGCCCTGCCGACCTGTGTCGGACTGGCGAAAGGACTGTTCCAGAGTGGTTGGCTGCTGCAAATCACACTTTAGAGGGATCAAGCAGTACCCCCTGCTGGCTATAGTCCGCTCAAGGACTTTTTAAGAACGGAGCACACGCACTGATTGGGGCGAGCAACTCTGGAGGTATTACGGGCAGCCCTGGCGCCCGGCCCTTCACAGCGTTTTTAAAAGTACTCACTGCCATAACAATAATGCACATGGAGTAGCGTCGATGACCTCAGTAAACCAGTTCTGGCGCCGGGCGAAACTGCCTCTGGCGGTCAGTCTTGCCTCCTCGCTCGCCGGGCCTGCATTCGGCGTCAGCTTCAACGTCGGTGAAATCGAAGGCCAGTTCGACTCGTCCCTGTCGATCGGTGCCAGTTGGTCTACTCAGAGCCCGAACAAGAACCTGATCGGCGTCAACAACGGCGGCCATGGCCTGTCGCAGACCTCCGATGACGGTCACGCCAACTTCAAGAGCGGCGAAACCTTTTCGAAGATCTTCAAGGGCATCCATGACCTTGAACTGAAATACGGCGACACCGGCGTGTTCGTCCGTGGCAAATACTGGTACGACTTCGAACTCAAGGACGAAAGCCGTCAGTTCAAGGACATCAGCGACAGCAACCGCAAGGAAGGCGCCAAGTCTTCCGGCGGGCAGATTCTCGACGCCTTCGTCTACCACAATTACTCGATTGCCGATCAGCCGGGCTCCGTGCGTCTGGGCAAGCAAGTGGTGAGCTGGGGTGAAAGTACTTTCATTGGCGGCGGCATCAACTCGATCAACCCGATCGACGTTTCCGCGTTCCGTCGTCCTGGCGCCGAGATCAAGGAAGGCCTGATTCCGGTCAACATGTTCTACGTCTCGCAGAGCCTGACCGACAACCTCTCGGCCGAAGCGTTCTACCAGCTGGAATGGGACCAGACGGTCGTCGACAACTGCGGCACGTTCTTCTCGCAGCCAGACATCATTGCCGACGGTTGCGACAACAACCTGCGCGTGCTGAACAAGCGTTCGCAGATTCCGGCCATTGCCCTTGGGCCGCTGGCGGGCGCCGGCGTCGATGTCAACCAGGAAGGCGTGCTGGTGCGTCGCGGTCCGGATCGCGATGCCCGTGACAGCGGCCAGTACGGCGTGTCGTTCAAGTACATGTACGAACCGCTGGACACCGAGTTCGGCGCCTACTTCATGAATTACCACAGCCGTGCGCCGATCTTCAGCGCAACCGGTGCGCCGCAGTCGGTCTACAACACCGCCGCCTCGCTGCCAGGGCCTTTCGCCGCGCTCGCGCCATTGCTGGTGGCGGGCAACTCTCAGTACTTCGTTGAATACCCTGAAGACATCCGCCTCTACGGTTTGAGCTTCTCGACCACCCTGCCTACCGGTACGGCGTGGAGCGGTGAGATCAGCTACCGTCCGAATGCGCCGGTGCAACTGAACTCCACCGACATCCTGTTCGCCGGTGTGCGCCCACTGGGCGGCGCGCTGACCAACGCTTCGCTGCTCACGGGCGTGCCGGGTCAGGATCTGCACGGCTACGAGCGCAAGGAAATCACCCAGCTGCAAACGACCTTCACGCACTTCTTCGATCAGGTCATGGGCGCCAGTCGTCTGACCCTCGTCGGCGAAGTCGGCGCGACGTATGTCGGCGGGCTGGAAAGCCGCTCCGAGAAGCGTTACGGCCGCGATCCGGTCTACGGCCCGGGTGAGTTGCCGGCCACTGGCACCGCCAACACCTGCGCCAACATCCTCAACGCCAGCACCATCAACGGCGCAGGCCCCGGTTCACCGCAGAACAACCGCAGCCGCAATTGCGACAACGACGGATTCACCACCTCGATGTCCTGGGGTTATCGCGGTCGGGCCATCTGGGATTACAACGACGTGTTCGCCGGCGTGAACCTCAGACCCAACGTGGCCTGGTCCCATGACGTCAGCGGTTACTCGCCAGGCCCTGGCGGCAACTTCGAGGAAGGTCGCAAGGCGGTCAGCCTCGGCGTCGATGCCGAATACCAGAACACCTACACCGCCAGCCTGGCCTACACCAACTTCTTTGACGGCAAGTACACCACCGTGGATGACCGCGACTTCGTGGCACTCAGCTTCGGCGTGAACTTCTAAGCACTGCTTTTCAGGACGAACACACATATGAAAATAACAAAGAGTCTGTTCCACGCCGGTGTACTGGGCCTGTCGCTGCTGGCGACCGGCGTCATGGCCGCGGTGCCTGCTGCCGAAGCCGACAAGCTGGGCAAAAGCCTGACCCCGATGGGCGCCGAGATGGCCGGCAACGCCGATGGCTCGATTCCGGCCTGGAAACCGATGGCGAAGAACGCCGGCAGCGTCGACAGCAAGGGCTTCCTGTCCAACCCTTACGCCAGTGAGCAACCGCTGTTCACCATCACCGCCAAGGACGTCGACAAGTACAAGGACAAACTTGCTCCGGGTCAGTACGCGATGTTCAAGCGTTACCCGGAAACCTTCAAGATGCCGGTCTATCCGTCCCATCGCGGTGCCACCGTGCCGGATGCGGTGTTCGCCGCCATCAAGAAAAACGCCACGACCACCAATCTGGTGTCCGGCGGCAACGGTCTGGAAAACTTCGACACTGCCGTGCCGTTCCCGATTCCGAAAACCGGCGTGGAAGTGATCTGGAACCACATCACCCGCTATCGCGGCGGCAGCGTGACCCGCCTGGTAACCCAGGCCACGCCACAGCCGAACGGCTCGTACAGCCTGGTGTACTTCCAGGATCAGTTCGTGTTCCGCGACAAGATGAAGGACTACGATCCGGCGAACCCGGGCAACATCCTGTTCTACTTCAAGCAGAAAGTGACCGCACCGGCGCGTCTGGCCGGCGGTGTACTGCTGGTGCACGAAACCCTCGATCAGGTCAAAGAGCCACGTTCGGCGTGGGTCTACAACGCCGGTCAGCGCCGTGTGCGCCGCGCACCGCAAGTGTCGTATGACGGCCCGGGTACTGCCGCCGACGGCCTGCGCACCTCGGACAACCTCGACATGTACAACGGTGCGCCGGATCGTTACGACTGGAAACTCGTGGGCAAGAAAGAGATGTACATCGCCTCCGACAGCTACAAACTCGACGATCCGAAACTGAAATACGCCGACATCATCAAGGCCGGCCACATCAATCAGGATCTCGCGCGTTACGAGCTGCGCCGCGTCTGGCACGTGACGGCGACGCTGAAGGAAGGTCAGCGCCACATCTACGCCAAGCGTGATTTCTACATCGACGAAGACACCTGGCAAGCGGCGGTGATCGACCACTACGACGGTCGTGGTCAACTGTGGCGCGTGGCCGAGGCGCATGCTGAGAACTACTACGACAAGCAAGTGCCGTGGTACGCCCTCGAAACACTCTATGACTTGCAGTCCGGCCGCTATCTGGCACTGGGCATGAAGAACGAAGAGAAGAGTGCGTATGACTTTGGCTTCACCGCCACCACCGGCGATTTCACCCCGGCCGCTCTGCGTCAGGACGGTGTTCGCTAAACCGCGACAAACCCGAGGCCGCACCCTCGCGAAACGCCCCGACTGGTTCGGGGCGTTTTTTTGCGTGCGGTTTTGCGCTGACCTGTGCACATCTCTTGTAGCCTTTTTGTAGCCATTTGTAGCAGCGACCTTCATTCCCTCTGCGTTTAAGGCTAGTCTGCGGACATCTGGCAACGCCGCCAATAGCATTCAAACAAGAGCCGGCCATGACTGATCTGTCCCCGCTTCCGGGTCCTGCAAGCATTACCGTCGCCGCACTGGACGGGCGTTTTTTTCGCCCCCCGCTGCCTGACGGTTATGTGCTGCGACCGCGTCTGTGCGAACGCCTTCAAGCCGGACTCGGTGGTCGGCTGTTGCTGGTCAGCGCCCCGGCCGGGTTCGGCAAGAGTTCGCTGGCGGTGGAGTTCTGTCAGAGCCTGCCGGCGCAATGGCAAAGCCTCTGGCTGGGCCTGAGTCCGCGTGACAGCGATCCCGGGCGTTTTCTCGAGCGCTTGCTCGAAGGTCTCCAGGACTATTTTCCAGCCTTGGGCGCCGGCGCCCTCGGCCTGTTGAAAATGCGTCAGCGCCATCAGCCGTTTGCTTTCGAAGAGTGGCTGGACGGTCTGCTGGACGAATTGGCGCTGCAGCTCGATCCGGCCGCGCCGTTGCTGCTGGTGCTCGACGATTACCATCTCGCCCAGGGGCCGGTGCTGGATCGTTGCCTGCAATTTTTCCTCAATCATTTGCCCGATGGCTTGTTGGTGATGGTCACCAGTCGGCAGCGTCCGGACTGGCATCTGGCGCGTTTGCGCCTGTCGCGCCAGTTGCTCGAACTGCACGAACAGGATTTACGCCTGACCCACGACGAAGCCCTGACCTTGCTTGACCGCCACAGCAGCTCATTGCGCGGTGAAGCATTGGAGAACCTGATCCAGCGCAGCGAAGGCTGGGTCGCCGGGCTGCGCTTCTGGTTGCTGGCGGTGTCCGAGGCGGGCAACGATGCCGCGCTGCCGCAAGCGCTGAATGGCGGGGAAGGGCTGATACGCGATTATCTGCTCGAGGAAGTCATCGATTGCCTGCCCGTCGAAGTGCAATCGTTTCTCTACGAAACCGCACCGCAGGAACGCTTTTGCAGCGAACTCTGTGACGCGGTGCGCGAAGCCCATGACAGCGCCGAGATCCTGCGCTTCCTGCTCGCCCACCAGGTATTTCTGGTGCCGCTGGACGAGCACGGTCATTGGTATCGCTACCATCATCTGTTCTCGGATCTGTTGCGCAGCCGGCCGATCGCGCAGGCGATGGTGCCTACCGCCACTCTGCATTTGCGCGCCTGTCGTTGGTTCAACGCGCAGGGTTTGCTCGACGAAGCCGTGGAGCAGGCACTGCGCGCCGGGCACCTCGATGTGGCGGCGAATCTCGTGCAGAACCTGTCCGAAGAACAACTGCTCGCCGAGCAGAACGTCGGCATGCTGCTGCGCTGGAAAATGGACTTGCCCGACAGCCTGTTGATCAGCACGCCACGGCTGATCGTGCTCTACAGTTGGGCGCTGGGGCTGGCTTGTCAGCTCGATGCTGCCGAAGAGTTGTCCAGCCACTTGAGCCGCTTCCTGCCGGCGCCTTCGGCCACGGCGCAGAAATCGATGCTGGCGCAATGGCTGGCGCTGAGCGGGATCATTGCTCGCGGGCGCGGCCATCGCGAGCTGACGCTGCGCTATTGCACTGAAGCGCTGGAGAGCCTGCCGGCCAAGCGTTATGGCCAACGGCTGATGTGTTTGTCGACGTTATCCAATCTGGCGATCGCCGACGGTGATCTGTGGCGCGCCCGGGGACTCAATCGCGAGTCTCTTGAACTGGCACAGCGGGTCGGCAATCCGTTGTTCGAGGCGCTGGCGCATTACGACCGTGCGCGGGTTTTGCAGTCGCGTGGCGAGATTCTGCGCGCACTGGATGAAGTGCAGCAGGGCCTGGAGCGCCTTCGCGGTTTGTCGCCGCAACGCTTGTACGCCGTGCGAGCGCGGCTAACGTTGTACGAAGGCTTTCTGTTGGCGATGCGCTTGCAGCACCAGGCGGCACGCGTGCGCCTGGTGGCTGGAATCGCTGAGGCGCGCGCCTGTCGCGATATCAGCGTCTTGATCGGTCACTGCGTCATCGCTCGCCTCGACGGTGCCAGCGGCGAGTTCGCCAAGGCCTTTGCCGAGCTCGCCGAAGCCGAACGCCTGATGCACATCTGGGACGTACCGCCGATCTACTATCTGGCGATGATCACTCTGGTCAAATGTGAGCTGTGGCTGGCGCAGGGTCGTACTGATCTGGCCGAAGCCTGGCTCGCTCGGCTGGGGCAGACCTATACCGGCGAACGTGCCGCCGCGCCGCCGGAGTTTCATCCACAGCTACCATTGCATGTGGAACTGCAACAGGCGCTGCTCGATATGCTTCGGGGTCAACCCATGCTTGCGGAAGGACGGCTCAATGCACTGCATGAGAACGGTCAGCAAACTGGACGACAGTTGCTCAGTGTAATGGCGCTGACGCAAAAGGTCGCGTTGTTGCTTCAGACAGGGGGGCGCGAGCCGGAAGCACGCAGAGCGTTGGGGCAAGCGCTGGAGGCGGCGGCGGGGGGCGTGCTGCAACCGTTCGATACTTTATATAAGGGGCACGGGGACTGGTTGCGCGGGCAATTGCAGACGTCAGTGTCCTCGTCAGGGCAGCAGTTGCTTGAATATTTTCCGTCTGCCGCAGTGCGTCAAGCCGCAGAATCCGGCGGCACTGAGCCGCTCAGCAGCAGGGAGCTCGCGGTGTTACGTTTGATCGCCCAGGGTTGTTCAAATCAGGAAATTAGCGAGCAGTTGTTCATCTCGCTGCATACCGTGAAAACCCACGCGAGCCATATCAACAGCAAATTGGGCGTCGAGCGCCGCACGCAGGCAGTGGCAAGGGCCAAGGAGCTAGGGGTGCTTGGTTAAAGAGGAGGTACTTGATAAGCAAAAAAAACACCCCGAATCAATCGGGGCGTTTCTGGTATGGCGACCTGTGTGAAAGGCCACGTGCGATTGCAATAAGTGTTAGGCCACGAGGTCGGAGGTGCTGAAATTGTTGACGCCCACCAGCTGGATTTCGAAGTCCGCGCCAGCATTGCCACTGACATTGCCCGACAGCACATGATCAACGAAACGCAATTGACCTGCACCGGTGAAATCGGCAGCGCCAATGAAACTGAAACTGTTGAAGCCCCCCTGCAACAGATTAGCGTCAAATGCCCTCAGATCTATCTTGTCACCTTCCATTTGGCTGAAATCAGTAATCACATCGCGCAGTATGCCGAGTCCGGTCTCACGCCAGTCATTGAATACAAACAGATCGGCACCTAAACCGCCGGTCATGGTATCCGCTCCCAGCCCGCCGATTAGCGTGTCATTGCCGGCCATCCCGTTGAGCGTGTTGCTGCCCTCGTTACCCAGCACGCGGTTGTTGAGTTCGTTGCCGGTGGCACTCAGGTTTGCGGTACCCGTCAGGATCACATTTTCCACGTTGGCGCCGAGGGTGTAGTCGATAGCGGTGAAGACGCGGTCGTACTGGGTGGCGGCATTGTTGCTTTCGGTCACGACATCGCCAATGTTGTCGACGTAGTAAGTGTCGTTGCCGTCGCCACCGATCATGGTGTCGGCGCCCGTCAGACCATTGAGGGTGTTGCTGCCTTCGTTGCCGGTCAACAGGTTGTCCAACTGGTTGCCATTCAGGGTGAGATCGGCGGTTCCAGTCAACAACCCGTCTTCAACGTTGGCGCCGAGGTTGTAGCTGACGGAGGACTCGACCTGGTCGTGACCTTCGTTGGCCAGCTCGGTGACGGTATCGGCGGCATTGTCGACGAAATATGTGTCATTTCCGGCACCGCCAATCATGGTGTCGGCGCCGGCCATCCCATTGAGGATGTTGTTGCCGGTATTGCCCAGCACGCGGTTGTTGAGTTCGTTACCGGTGGCATTGAGGTTCGCGGTACCCGTCAGGATAACGTTTTCTACATTGGCGCCGAGGGTGTAGTCGATGGAGGTGAAGACACGGTCGTACTGGGTGGCGGCGTTGTTGCTTTCGGTTACGACATCGCCAATGTTGTCGACGTAGTAAGTGTCGTTGCCGTCGCCGCCGATCATGGTGTCGGCGCCCGCCAGGCCGTTGAGCGTGTTGCTGCCCTCGTTACCCAGCACGCGGTTGTTGAGTTCGTTGCCGGTGGCACTCAGGTTTGCGGTACCCGTCAGGATCACATTTTCCACGTTGGCGCCGAGGGTGTAGTCGATAGCGGTGAAGACGCGGTCGTACTGGGTGGCGGCATTGTTGCTTTCGGTCACGACATCGCCAATGTTGTCGACGTAGTAAGTGTCGTTGCCGTCGCCACCGATCATGGTGTCGGCGCCCGTCAGACCATTGAGGGTGTTGCTGCCTTCGTTGCCGGTCAACAGGTTGTCCAACTGGTTGCCATTCAGGGTGAGATCGGCGGTTCCAGTCAACAACCCGTCTTCAACGTTGGCGCCGAGGTTGTAGCTGACGGAGGACTCGACCTGGTCGTGACCTTCGTTGGCCAGCTCGGTGACGGTATCGGCGGCATTGTCGACGAAATATGTGTCATTTCCGGCACCGCCAATCATGGTGTCGGCGCCGGCCATCCCATTGAGGATGTTGTTGCCGGTATTGCCCAGCACGCGGTTGTTGAGTTCGTTACCGGTGGCATTGAGGTTCGCGGTACCCGTCAGGATAACGTTTTCTACATTGGCGCCGAGGGTGTAGTCGATGGAGGTGAAGACACGGTCGTACTGGGTGGCGGCGTTGTTGCTTTCGGTTACGACATCGCCAATGTTGTCGACGTAGTAAGTGTCGTTGCCGTCGCCGCCGATCATGGTGTCGGCGCCCGCCAAGCCGTTGAGATTATTATCGAGCGAGTTGCCCGTCAGAGTGTCGTTGAAGGCAGAACCCAGTGCATTTTCAATTTTGGCCCCGATGGCAATCGCCAGACCCAGCTTTGTGGCTGTTTGAGTGCTCAAATCCACAAACGCCTTGCCGATCTGGCTGAGGGTACCCTCATTAAGGTTGATGCTGACAGCAGAGAGCTGGTTGCTGCCATCAATGGTGTCGTTACCACCCGCGTCCCAGATCGTTTCGAAGACAGACTGGTTAGCGTCCCATTTATAAACGTTGTCGCCGGTCTGCCACAGCATGTTGGCGCCATAAAGGCTCTGGATTACGACGATGTCCAGCACCATGGGGGTGGTTGGCAGATACGAGTAGTTGTTGTTATAGCTCATCACCGTGAAATGAACGTCATCCAGTGATGGATCCAGCAGCGTCTTGTTCGTCGGGCTCACATCAAATGGATGCTTGAGACCCAGCGCGTGGCCTATCTCGTGTACAAATGTCAAATAGTCGTAGCTGCCTTTACCTGGGTTTGGATCATTCGTCTGCGGTCCGATCCAGACATCGCCAGCCACTGGGGTATTGCCCGGAAAGTAAGCCCAGGCGGCGGTTTGGTCGTCCATCAGGCGATAGGCACCAAAGCGCAGATCACCCACGTTACTGATATTGTCACTCGTCAGGGTGAACGTCAGATTTGCAACGGCACTCCAGGCTCCCAAAGCCGCAGTCACTGCACTTTGCTGCCCGGAAGTCAGTGCGTACAGCGCGTTGTACTCGTTGTCCGGGCTATAATCGGTAACGAAATACGACGTTACAGGCGCCATAAAGCTATAGCTCAGACTTGTCGCTCCCAAGGGACTCCAGTTTGATCCCAGCCAATACGTGCCGGAGATCAAGCTGTCGATCAGCGAATTGCCAGTCAGGGAAGCGGTGAAACTAGGGGAGTACGTCGACGGAGTAGGCATTTCTGTATATTTCCTGATGCGCTGCGGCCCTTCCTGATGCGACCGCTACAAAAGACGATTTTGCACTAAAGTTTATACATTTGATATCATTTCGACATCACTTTCTGATTGCTGGTGTCAATTACTGACCTTGGGTGTTATCTATCGGCTTGAGTGATAAATTCTGGATAACTGCATGTTGCCGTTTGTCGAGAATCTATTTATGTCCCCTACCTGACCTTGGGCTCATCCGTGAAACCTTCCCCGTCGGCCCTTTGCAGTGCAACTGCACCATCATCGGCGACCCCCTCAGCAAAAAAGCCATCGTCGTCGACCCGGGCGGCAACCCTGACCTGATCATGGCGCGCCTTGATGCCCATGGTCTGAAAGTCGTCAGCATCATCCACACCCACGCGCATCTCGATCACTTCCTCGCTTCCGGGCAAATGAAAGAAAAAACCGGCGCAACCCTGCATCTGCACAAGGAAGACCAGTTCCTCTGGGACAACCTCGAGATGCAATGCCAGATGTTCGGCGTGCCGTACACCCCGGTGCCAGCGCCGGACCGCTGGCTGAGCGACGATGAAGAACTGGCCTGCGGTTGCGGCGTGGCAATTCACACGCCGGGACATACGCCCGGTTCCATGAGCTTTTGGTTTTCCGAGGCTAAGCTGTTGATAGCCGGCGACACGCTGTTTCGCCGCGGAGTAGGGCGCACGGATTTGTGGGGCGGCGATCAAGCCACCATTGTGCGTTCGATCAAGCAGCGCCTGTACACGCTGGACGAGGACGCAACCGTCGTGACCGGGCATGGTCCCGATACGCGTCTGGGTGACGAGATGCGCGAAAACCCGTTTGTGCGGGCTTAAAAATTTCGTCACGAGTGTCGCGCGGAATTTTTGCGCATTGTCATGATCCAACGCCCGCGCAGGTCCATTAGCCAAGTGGCCGCTGCACCATAGAATGCAAAAAACCAGGAGCTCTCCATGTTCACCACGCGTCGTTTGATTATTGTCGCTACTGCCGTGGCCTTGCTGTCCGGCTGCGCCTCGCCCAACCCGTATGACAATCAGGGTCAGGCCGACGGTGGCTCGCAAGGCATGAGCAAAACCGCCAAATACGGCGGCCTCGGGGCGCTGGCCGGTGCACTCGCCGGCGCCGCCATCGGCCACGACAACCGTGGCAAGGGCGCCCTGATCGGTGCGGCTGTCGTCGGTGCCTCCGCTGCCGGTTACGGCTATTACGCCGACCAGCAGGAAAAGAAACTGCGCGCGAGCATGGCCAACACCGGTGTTGAAGTGCAGCGTCAGGGCGATCAGATCAAGCTGATCATGCCGGGCAACATCACCTTCGCCACCGATTCGGCGAACATTGCCCCGAGCTTCTACCAGCCGCTGAACAACCTGGCCAACTCGCTTAAAGAGTTCAACCAGAACCAGATCGAAATCGTCGGCTACACCGACAGCACCGGCAGCCGCCAGCACAACATGGATCTGTCTCAGCGTCGGGCACAGAGCGTGGCGACCTACCTGACCTCGCAAGGCGTCAGCGGTGCCAACCTGTCGGCCCGTGGTGCCGGTCCGGATAATCCGATTGCCAGCAACGGTGACGTCAATGGCCGCGCGCAAAATCGTCGCGTCGAGGTCAACCTGAAGGCGATTCCGGGCCAGCAATATGGTGGTCAACAGCAACAGCCGGGTACGGTTCAGCAGTATCCGTAAGCGATTGTCTGAATGAAGAAATGCCCGGTCCTGTGATCGGGCATTTTTTTGTGTCGCCTGTAGCGGCCCTTTCGCGAGCAGGCTCGCTCCCACAATTGAAATGCATTCCCCTGTGGGAGCGGGCTTGCCCGCGAAGAGGCCGGTACTGGCACCGACGATTGCAGATACAAAAAAAGCCCCCGGACACATCACTGTCCGGGGGCTTTTTGTTTTCAGCGAAGACTGCTTACTTCTTCAGTCCGTAATGCTCATCGAGCATGCCCGGTGAGTTCGGGCTCTTCGGCGCATAATCACGCGGCGGTTCCTGATCACGCGGTGGCGTCAGGCGTTCACGCGGTGCCTGCGCGGCGTCGGCGTGCAGTGCGGCGATCAGGCGCTGGCGGGTCTGCTCGTCCAGGGCCAGCCGGTTGGCGCCCTCGGCGAGATGATCCTGCACTTCCTGATAACTCTGGGTCAGCTTCTTGACCAGCATCGCCGTGCTGTTGAAGTGGGTGACCACTTCGTTTTGATAACTGTCGAAACGCTCCTGGATATCATCCAGTTGACGCTGCGTACGGCTCGGTGCGGCGTTCGGCGCAACGCGCGCGATCAGGAATCCAATGGCGACACCCACAACCAGGGCAAGAGTCGGTAACAACCAAACTAAGAGCGAGTGTTCCACGAGTCCTTCCTCTATAAACGGCTTTGCTTTACGTTAACGGCTCGAACCTGCGCTGTATACCGCGATTCACTCGCAATAGATTGGCACAGACAATTTGCTAGACGAGTCGACCCGATTCGAGGTCACGGAGTTCCTCCCTTGCTGATGCGTGAAACCCCTGTAGTAATTGACGGCCCAGTCGGGCAAATCGAGGCTTTGTACCTGGAGACTGAGCAGCCACGCGGCATCGCGCTGATCTGCCATCCGAACCCGGTGCAAGGCGGCACCATGCTCAACAAGGTCGTCTCGACCCTGCAGCGCACCGCGCGCGACGCAGGACTGATCACCTTGCGCTTCAACTATCGCGGCGTCGGCGCCAGCCAAGGCACGCACGACATGGGCAGTGGTGAAGTCGATGACGCCCAGGCCGCCGCTGCCTGGCTGCGGGAAAAACACCCCGACTTGCCGCTGACCCTGTTCGGTTTCTCCTTCGGCGGATTTGTTGCAGCAAGTCTCGGCGGCCGTCTCGAAGCTCAAGGCGTGCAGCTTGAGCACTTGTTCATGGTCGCCCCGGCGGTGATGCGTCTGGGCGAGCAGGATCAACTGCCGCTACGAGGCAAGCTGACGGTGATCCAGCCAGAAACCGACGAAGTCATCGATCCGCAGTTGGTCTATGACTGGTCGGAAAAACTCCAGCGCCCCCATGAGCTGCTGAAAGTGGCAGAATGCGGACACTTTTTTCACGGCAAGCTGACTGATCTCAAGGATCTTCTGCTGCCGCGTCTCTCGAATTGATTGCAGTCTGACAAGCGATTACCCATGACCAACCGTACCCGCATTCTCACCGGCATCACTACCACTGGCACGCCGCACCTGGGCAACTACGCCGGCGCCATCCGCCCGGCGATTCTCGCCAGCCGTGACAGCAATGCCGACTCGTTCTACTTCCTGGCCGACTACCACGCCCTGATCAAATGCGATGACCCGCTGCGCATCCAGCGCTCGCGCCTGGAAATCGCTGCGACGTGGCTGGCCGGTGGCCTGGATGTCGACCGCGTGACGTTCTACCGCCAGTCGGATATCCCGGAAATCCCCGAGCTGACCTGGCTGCTGACCTGCGTTGCCGCCAAGGGCCTGCTCAATCGTGCGCATGCCTATAAGGCGTCGGTGGACAAGAACGTTGAAACCGGTGAAGACCCGGATGCCGGTATCACCATGGGCCTCTACAGCTACCCGGTGTTGATGGCGGCGGACATCCTGATGTTCAACGCGCACAAGGTGCCGGTCGGTCGAGATCAGATTCAGCACGTCGAGATGGCCCGTGATATCGGCCAGCGCTTCAACCATCTGTTCGGCCAGGGCAAGGAGTTCTTCACCATGCCCGAAGCGCTGATCGAGGAAAGCGTGGCGACCTTGCCAGGCCTTGACGGTCGCAAGATGTCCAAGAGCTACGACAACACCATTCCGTTGTTCTCTAGCGCCAAGGAAATGAAGGACGCGATCTCGCGGATCGTCACCGATTCCAAGGCCCCGGGCGAAGCGAAAGATCCAGACAACTCGCACCTGTTCACCCTGTTTCAGGCCTTCGCCACACCGGCGCAGTCCGACGAATTTCGCAGCGAACTGCTCGGTGGTCTGGGCTGGGGCGAGGCGAAGAATCGCCTGTTCCAGTTGCTCGACAGCGAGCTGGGCGAGGCGCGCGAGAAGTATCACCAGTTGATCGAGCGCCCGGCGGATCTGGAAGACATTCTGCAGATCGGTGCGAAGAAGGCTCGTGCGGTTGCGACGCCATTTCTCAACGAATTGCGCGAAGCTGTCGGCCTGCGTTCTTTCGTCAATCAGGTGCAAGTCGCCGCGACCACCAAAAAGAAAGCCGCGAAAGCCGCGCGTTTCGTCAGCTTCCGTGAAGACGATGGCAGCTTCCGTTTCCGTCTGCTGGCGGCCGATGGCGAGCAACTGCTCCTGTCGCGCAACTTCGCCGACGGCAAAACTGCCGGGCAGGCGACCAAGCAACTGCAATCCGGGCAACCTTTGGACGTACGCAGCGAAGGCCTGAATTTCAGTGTCTGGCTGGAAGGCAAGTGCATCGGCGACAGCCCGGTTTTCGCCGACGCTGACGCGCGTGACGCCGCCATCGAGGCGCTGCGCATCGCCCTGACCCCGGCTCAGGACTAAACGGCGGCACGACCCGACCAAGGGCCGATTGCCATTCCCACAGGCCGTCGCTACAGTGACGGCCCGTTTTTGTTGCCTTGCTAACGAATTATGACGCCCCTAGAACGATATCAAGCTGATCTGAAACGCCCGGATTTCTTCCATGACGCCTCGCAGGAAACGGCTGTGCGTCACTTGCAGCGTCTTTACGACGACTTGATCGCCGCCGACCAGAACAAGCCGGGCCTGCTGAGCAAGCTGTTCGGCAAAAAAGATCAGGCGCCGGTCAAGGGCCTGTATTTCTGGGGCGGCGTCGGTCGCGGCAAGACTTACCTGGTCGACACCTTCTTCGAAGCGCTGCCGTTCAAGGAAAAGACCCGCACCCACTTCCACCGCTTCATGAAGCGCGTGCACGAAGAAATGAAAACCCTGGGCGGCGAGAAGAACCCGCTGACCATCATCGCCAAGCGTTTCGCGGCCGAGTCGCGGGTGATCTGCTTCGATGAATTCTTCGTCTCCGACATCACCGACGCGATGATCCTCGGCACGCTGATGGAAGAGCTGTTCAAGAACGGCGTGACCCTCGTCGCGACCTCGAACATCGTTCCGGACGGCTTGTACAAGGATGGCCTGCAACGCGCGCGGTTCCTGCCGGCCATCGCGCTGATCAAGCAGAACACCGAGATCGTCAACGTCGACAGCGGCGTCGACTACCGCCTGCGTCACCTCGAGCAAGCGGAGCTGTTCCACTATCCGCTCGACGAAGCCGCTCACGAAAGCCTGCGCAAGAGCTTCCGCGCGCTGACGCCGGAGTGCACCGCAGCGGTCGAAAACGATGTGCTGATCATCGAAAACCGCGAAATCCGCGCGTTGCGCACCTGTGACGACGTGGCCTGGTTCGACTTCCGCGAATTGTGCGACGGCCCACGCAGCCAGAACGACTACATTGAGCTGGGCAAGATCTTCCACGCCGTGCTGCTCAGCGGTGTCGAGCAGATGAGCGTCACCACCGACGACATCGCCCGCCGCTTCATCAACATGGTCGACGAGTTCTACGATCGCAACGTCAAGCTGATCATTTCCGCTGAAGTCGAGCTGAAGGATCTGTACACCGGCGGCCGCCTGACGTTCGAGTTTCAGCGCACGCTGAGCCGCTTGCTGGAGATGCAATCGCACGAGTTTCTGTCTCGGGCGCACAAGCCTTAAGCCTGTTGTTGAAAGGCCTGCGACCTCAGGCCTTTTTTCGTTAATGCAATGCGCTTTTTCCCGGGATTAACGTCACCGGTTTGAACGCACTAGCCGGGTGATCGAGGGTTATCGAATGAAGTTCGTCGGTGCGGATGGTTTGAGAGGGATCGCCTGCTTGATTGTGTTGGTCCTGCACTCGTACTACTTTTTTTTCGATGGTATGAATGGCTTTATAACGGGATTGCCAAAAATCGGCGTTTGGTTGTTCTTTGTATTGAGTGCCTTCTTGCTGACGGTAAAATTCGAATCTGAAGGTTTTTCCGCACGGGTGTTATTGATATATCTGGTTGGGCGGGTGATGCGGATATTACCTCTCTATATTATTTTTGTGCTGGTGTATTGGTGGTGGGGGACTGCTGGAATAAACACGTTGCATGATTTAACCCAAGCATTGACGCTTGGTGGGACTTATGCACATCTTTGGACCGTGCCTGTCGAATTCAAATATTATATTTTTCTGCCGCTGGTGGCTTATCTACTCATAGCGAGCAAGCAAAGGTTTGGTGTGGCAGGCTGTTTTTCAGTCGGACTACTACTGATATTTTTAGAGCAAATACTATGGCCATACTGGATGACGCCCATCGCCAACTCAGAGGTGAAGTGGTATTTGTCTTCGTTTGCATTTGGCTCTCTGGCCGCGATGCTCAAGAGCGAGTCAGTCAAATGGGCCAATGCTCGTAACTCCGACATTGTCGCATTGACTTTTCTGGTTGTGGTCGTATTGATAAGCCCTTACAGTCGCTATAAATTGTTCGGCGTTGATCCTGACCAGTATCTGGTCAATAAATTTGTATATCTTAGTGCGCTCTGCGCAGTGTTGATGCTCTTCGTAGTCCATGGTCAAGGGATGATCGGTCGGGTGGTCAGGTCTAGGCTTCTAAGGAGTATCGGTTTCTGGAGTTATCCGATTTATCTAGTGCATTGGCTCATAGTAGTAAAACTCTCATCGCTTTATCCCGGAAGCCTGGGTGCGCTATTTTTGGCAGTTATGGCTTCACTCCTTGCAGGCGGTGCTCTTCACTATAGTTTGGAACTGCCACTCGAGCGCTTCAGACGTTGGGTTCTCGGGCGTTTGTCTGTATCAGACGCTGTGACGTTATTAGCCGGTCGTTCACGATAGCCCGACAGGCATTGAGTCACTGAGGTTAACTGAAATAATTTTACGGCGGTCATGGCCGCCGTAAAAACATCTATTGATGAAGTTGTTCTAAGCAGCCTGCTGAAACTGTTGCCGATACTGGTTCGGCGACAGTTCGGTGTGCTGGCGGAACAGTCGCGCAAAGAAGCTCGCATCGTCGTAACCGACTTCATAACTGATGGTCTTGATGCTCTTGCGCGTGCCGGACAACAAACCCTTGGCCGTCTCGATGCGCAGTCGTTGCAGGTAGTGCAGCGGCTTGTCACCGGTGGCGGTCTGGAAGCGGCGCATAAAGTTGCGGATGCTCATGCCATGCTCGCGGGCGACGTCTTCGAAGCGGAATTTGTCGGCGAAATGCTCTTCGAGCCAGTGCTGGATCTGCAGGATGATCACGTCCTGGTGCAGCTTCTGCCCGCCGAAACCGATGCGGCCCGGTGAATAGCTGCGCTGCACTTCGTAAAGGATGTCGCGGGCCACGGCTTGCGCCACGTTCGAGCCGCAGAAGCGTTCGATCAGATAAATGTACAGGTCGCA
Organism: Pseudomonas sp. SWRI99; assembly: GCF_014270125.1. Classification (NCBI taxonomy): domain Bacteria; kingdom Pseudomonadati; phylum Pseudomonadota; class Gammaproteobacteria; order Pseudomonadales; family Pseudomonadaceae; genus Pseudomonas; species Pseudomonas sp. SWRI99. Next base: position 87,597 of record NZ_JABWQR010000021.1, read on the forward strand.
GGCCGAGGTGGTGCCGCCCGCGCAGTAGAGATTGTCGGCATCGGTGAGGTGCTTGTCCTGATTCAGGTACACCTTGGGGAAGCGTTCGGCGAAGGCGTTGAAGAAGCGCCAGTAGGTGGTGGCTTCCTTACCGTTGAGCAACCCGGCCTCGGCCAGCCAGAACACTCCGGTCGCTTCGCCGCATAGCACTGCGCCGCGCGCGTGTTGTTCGCGCAGCCACGGCAGGACTTGGGGGTAACGGGCGCACAGCGTATCGAAATCGTCCCAGAACGCCGGGAGGATGATCACATCGGCGTTTTCCAGGCCGCCATCGACCGGCATGATCACATCGCTGAAGCTCTTCACCGGTTTGCCATCGGGACTGACCAGGCGCGTTTCGAATGCCGGTGTCAGGCCATGGCCCAGTTGCTTGCCATAACGCAGGCTGGCCACATGGAAAAAATCCTTGGCTTGCATGAGGGTGTAAGCGAATACCCGGTCAATGGCCAGGATGCTGACGCGCCGCAGGGGCGGGGAGACTTGCTTGGACATAATTCAACTTTTTGTTTTGTTTTTATAAGGGAAAGTGGTCACCAGACGGCTGGATCGTCTTATTTTTTGTCGGATGTGTCCAGTGTCCTGTAGCACAAGCCAGGCTTAGTCTCTGAAGGTCGTATTCCTTCAACAAGAAAGACAGGTGCCGCATGATCCCCAGAACCTTGTTCAGCCCCGAGCACGAATTGTTTCGCGACAGCGTACGAACATTCCTCGAAAAAGAGGCGGTGCCGTTCCACGGGCAATGGGAAAAGCAGGGGCATATCGATCGCCAGCTCTGGAACAAGGCGGGGGAGGCGGGGATGCTCTGCTCGCATTTGCCGGAGGAGTACGGCGGGCTGGGCGCGGATTTCTTGTACAGCACCGTGGTGATTGAAGAGGTCGGTCGCCTGGGCTTGACCGGTATCGGTTTTTCGCTGCACTCGGATATCGTCGCGCCGTACATCCTGCATTACGGCAGCGAGGCGCTGAAGCACAAATACCTGCCGAAACTGGTTTCCGGGGAGATGGTCACCGCCATTGCCATGACCGAGCCGGGCGCCGGATCCGACTTGCAAGGGGTGAAAACCACGGCGGTGCTGGACGGTGACGAGTACGTGATCAACGGTTCGAAAACCTTTATCACCAACGGCTTTCTCGCCGATCTGGTGATCGTGGTGGCCAAGACCGACCCGAAGGCCGGCGCCAAGGGCACCAGCCTGTTTCTGGTGGAGGCGAATACGCCCGGCTTTGAGAAGGGCAAACGCCTGGAGAAAGTCGGAATGAAGGCGCAGGACACGTCGGAATTGTTCTTTCAGGATGTGCGCGTGCCGAAGGAAAACCTGTTGGGGCAGGCGGGAGCCGGGTTTGCCTATCTGATGCAGGAATTACCGCAAGAGCGCCTGACGGTGGCCATCGGCGGGCTGGCCTCGGCGGAAGCAGCGCTGCAATGGACGCTGGATTACACCCGTGATCGCAAGGCGTTCGGCAAGGCGATTGCCGACTTTCAGAACACCCGATTCAAATTGGCCGAGATGGCTACAGAGATTCAGATCGGCCGGGTCTTCGTCGACCGCTGCCTGGAACTGCACCTGCAGGGCAAACTCGATGTACCGACGGCGGCGATGGCCAAATATTGGGGGACCGACTTGCAATGCAAGGTGCTCGACGAATGTGTGCAACTGCATGGCGGCTACGGCTTCATGTGGGAATACCCGGTGGCCCGAGCGTGGGCGGACGCACGGGTGCAGCGAATTTATGCCGGCACCAATGAAATCATGAAGGAGATCATTGCGCGGTCGCTTTGATGATCGTTCCCACGCGCAGCACAGGAATGCCGCCGGGGACGCTCCGCGTTCCGCTGTTGAGGTGATCTGACTGGCCCCTTCGCGAGCAGGCTCGCTCCCACAGGACATTGTTTTCTCTGCGGGAGCGAGCCTGCTCGCGAAGCTTTTAGCGGTAGGTCACGGCGCCGGATTCGGATGATCCTTGTGAATCGCCTCGATCCCGGCCAGCACTTCATCGGAAAGCTTCAGGTCAAAACTGGCAATATTGCTATCCAGCTGTTCCAGCGTTGTCGCGCCAATGATGTTGCTGGTCACGAACGGTTGCTGCGTAACAAACGCCAGAGCCATTTGCGCCGGATCCAGGCCGTGTTCACGGGCCAGCGCGACATAACGGCTGCATGCCGCTTCCGATTGCGCGTTGAAATAGCGGCTGAAGCGGCTGTAGAGGCTCAGGCGGCCTTTTGGTGGGCGGGCTCCGCCTTCGTACTTGCCCGACAGGAAGCCGAACGCCAGTGGTGAATAGGCGAGCAGGCCGCATTGTTCGCGGATGGCGATTTCCGCCAGTCCGATTTCAAAGCTGCGGTTGAGCAGGTTGTACGGGTTCTGGATCGACACCGCCCGGGGCCAGCCACGGGCTTCAGCCAGGGCGAGAAAACGCATGGTGCCCCACGGCGTCTCGTTGGACAGACCGATATGGCGGATTTTGCCGGCCTTCACTTGTTCGTCGAGGGCTTCGAGGGTGTCTTCGAGCGGGGTGAGGTTGGCTTCGACCTTGTGCTTGTAGCCCAGCTGTCCGAAAAAGTTGGTGCTGCGCTCCGGCCAGTGCAACTGGTACAGGTCGATGTAATCGGTCTGCAGGCGCTTGAGGCTGGCGTCCAGCGCTTCGGTGATGTGCTGGCGGTTGTGGCGCAGGTTCTTGTCGCGGATGTAGTCGATGGTGTTGCCGGGACCGGCGATCTTGCTGGCGAGAATCCAGTCGGCCCGGTCGCCGCGGCTTTTGAAGTAATTGCCGATGTAACGCTCGGTGGTGGCGTAGGTTTCGGCTTTCGGCGGCACCGGGTACATCTCGGCGGTGTCGAGGAAATTGATCCCGGCCTCTTTGGCTCGTTCGATCTGGGCGAAGGCTTCAGCCTCAGTGTTTTGCTCGCCCCAGGTCATGGTGCCGAGGCAGATTGCACTCACGTTCAGGTCGGTACGGCCTAGCTGGCGATAGTCCATCGGGTGCTCCTTGGGCAAAACAATCATAAAAGCAGGTTGAAAAATTTTTCGCAATCTGCATAATTGCCGACCTCTTTCTGCAGTGGAAGTGATGCGCCGCCGCCGAAGAATCTTGCCGTTGAACGGACGCGCCGACCCGAGCCCCCGAAAGCGTCTGTATCCGGCTGCCTTTGACTTGTCAAAGTACGCACTATTCAGTAAGATCCGCCGTCTAATTTACAGGCGGCCCCTGAGGCTATAAAGAATGAAAACTTTTACTGCTAAACCGGAAACAGTAAAGCGCGACTGGTTTGTCGTCGACGCTGCTGGTCAGACCCTGGGTCGTCTGGCCACCGAAATCGCGAGCCGTCTGCGTGGCAAGCACAAGCCTGAGTACACTCCTCACGTTGACACCGGCGACTACATCGTCGTCATCAACGCCGAGCAGATCCGTGTTACCGGCGCTAAAACCACTGACAAAATGTACTACTCCCACTCCGGTTTCCCGGGCGGCATCAAGTCGATCAACTTTGAAAAGCTGATCGCCAAAGCCCCTGAGCGCGTGATCGAGACCGCGGTTAAAGGCATGCTGCCTAAAAACCCGCTGGGTCGCGACATGTACCGTAAGCTGAAAGTCTATGCGGGCGCTGCACACCCTCATACTGCTCAGCAGCCCCAAGAACTGAAGTTTTAACGGAATAGTACATTATGTCGGCGACTCAAAATTACGGCACTGGCCGTCGCAAGACCGCAACCGCACGCGTTTTCCTGCGTCCGGGTACTGGTAACATCTCCATCAACAACCGTTCGCTGGATAACTTCTTCGGCCGCGAAACTGCCCGCATGGTAGTTCGTCAGCCGCTGGAGCTGACCGAGACTGTCGAGAAATTCGACATCTACGTCACCGTGATCGGCGGTGGTGTAAGTGGTCAGGCTGGCGCAATCCGCCACGGCATCACTCGCGCTCTGATGGACTACGACGAAACCCTGCGTAGCGCTCTGCGCAAAGCTGGCTTCGTTACCCGTGACGCCCGTGAAGTTGAACGTAAGAAAGTGGGTCTGCGTAAAGCGCGTAAGCGTCCGCAGTACTCGAAGCGTTAATTCCGCTTCCACGTTCAAAAAAGAACGCCCGATTCCTCACGGAAGCGGGCGTTTTTTTATGCCTGCGATTTATCAAAGAATTGCGTTGTGACAACTTGCCACATCCGTAGACCCCCTATACTCCAAGGCTTGAGGGGGTTAGCCCCGGGTAATTAACCTTGTCAGAATTGGGGGTTTTCATTACCATTCGGGCAAAATTTTTATAAGTAACATTTGATTTATTTAGTAGACGCCTGATTTAACAGGCCAAAAAGCTGATGGGAGAGGACTGAATGAGCAATGACGGCGTGAATGCAGGCCGGCGTCGCTTCTTGGTAGCAGCCACATCCGTGGTGGGTGCTGCAGGAGCGGTGGGGGCTGCGGTCCCGTTCGTGGGGTCATGGTTTCCCAGTGCCAAGGCGAAAGCCGCCGGTGCACCGGTGAAAGTGAATGTCAGCAAAATCGAGCCAGGGCAGCAGATGATTGCTGAATGGCGCGGCCAGCCGGTGTTCATTGTCCGCCGTACCGAGGAAATCCTGGGGAATCTCAAGAAGATCGAAGGCCAGCTCTCCGATCCGACTTCCAAAAACTCCACGCAACCCACCTATGTCGACCCTGAGGTGCGCTCGATCAAGCCGGAAATTCTGCTGCTGATCGGGATCTGCACGCACCTGGGTTGCTCACCGACTTTCCGTCCCGAAGTGGCACCTGCGGATCTGGGCAAAGACTGGGTAGGCGGGTATTTCTGCCCGTGCCACGGTTCCCATTACGATCTGGCTGGCCGCGTCTACAAGTCGCAACCTGCGCCTTTGAACCTGCCAGTTCCCCCGCATTCCTATGAGACCGATGACCTGATTGTCATCGGCGTCGATACGGAGAAAGCGTGATGAGCAAGTTCATGGATTGGGTTGATGCGCGCTTTCCCGCGACCAAAATGTGGGAAGACCATCTCAGCAAATATTACGCGCCAAAAAACTTCAACTTCTTCTACTTCTTTGGTTCCCTGGCGCTGCTGGTGCTGGTCAACCAGATCGTCACCGGTGTCTGGCTGACGATGAGCTACACACCGTCGGCAGAAGAAGCCTTCGCTTCCGTCGAATACATCATGCGCGACGTCGAGTACGGCTCGATCCTGCGGCTGCTGCACTCGACCGGCGCCTCGGCGTTCTTCATCGTCGTCTATCTGCACATGTTCCGTGGCCTGCTTTACGGTTCGTACCAGAAGCCGCGTGAGCTGGTCTGGGTGTTCGGCATGCTGATTTATCTGGCGCTGATGGCCGAAGCGTTCATGGGTTACCTGCTGCCGTGGGGGCAAATGTCCTACTGGGGCGCGCAGGTGATCATCTCGCTGTTCGGCGCGATCCCGCTGATCGGCGATGACCTGACCCAGTGGATTCGTGGTGACTACCTGATCTCCGGAATCACCCTGAACCGCTTCTTTGCCTTGCACGTCGTGGCGCTGCCGATCGTGATTCTCGGACTGGTGGTGTTGCACATTCTGGCGCTGCACGAAGTCGGTTCGAACAACCCTGACGGCATCGACATCAAGAAGCACAAGGACGAAAACGGCATCCCGCTGGACGGCATCGCCTTCCACCCGTACTACACGGTGAAAGACATTGTCGGCGTCGTAGTGTTCCTGTTCATCTTCTGCTTCATTGTGTTCTTCTTCCCGGAAATGGGCGGCTATTTCCTCGAAAAACCGAACTTTGAGCCGGCTAACCCGTTCAAGACGCCTGAACATATTGCCCCGGTCTGGTACTTCACACCGTTCTACGCAATCCTGCGCGCGGTGCCGGACAAGCTCCTCGGCGTTATCGCCATGGGCGCGGCGATTGCGGTGCTGTTTGTGCTGCCTTGGCTGGATCGCAGTCCGGTCAAGTCGATGCGCTACAAAGGCTGGCTGAGCAAAATCTGGCTGGTGGTGTTCTGCATTTCGTTCGTGATCCTCGGCGTTCTGGGTGTGCTCGCCCCGACACCTGGCCGCACGCTGCTGTCGCAGGTCTGCACCTTCCTGTACTTCGCCTACTTCATTCTGATGCCGTTCTACACCCGGCTCGAGAAGACCAAACCGGTTCCGGAAAGGGTGACTGGCTGATGAAAAAGTTATTTTTTGCTCTGATTTTTGCTGTGCTGCCTTCCCTCACTTTTGCTGCCGGGGGCCACGGTCCAGAATTGGAAAGTGTCGACATCGACGTCTCCGACAAAGCCGCCTTGCAGGATGGTGCGCGGACCTTTGCCAACTATTGCATGGGGTGCCACAGCGCCAAGTTCCAGCGTTACGAGCGAGTCGCCGATGACCTTGGCATCCCGCACGAGTTGATGCTGGAGAAGCTGGTATTCACCGGTGCCAAGATCGGCGATCACATGAATATCGGCATGCAGCCGAACGACGCCAAGACCTGGTTCGGTGCGGCGCCACCGGACCTGACTCTGGTGGCTCGCGTGCGTGGCACTGACTGGCTGTACGGTTACCTGAAGTCGTTCTACGAAGACCCGGCACGTCCGTGGGGCGTGAACAACAAGGTCTTCCCGAACGTCGGCATGCCTAACGTGCTGGTCGGCCTGCAGGGTCGTCAGGTTGTCGGTTGCAAACAGGTGCAGATCGTTGAGGACGGCAAGAAGCAATATGATCCGCTGACCGGCACGCCGCTGACCCATGAAGCGTGCGATCAGTTGACCATCGTGCCGAAATCCGGTGCTCTGAACGAAGAGCAGTTCGATGAGAAGGTCAAGAATCTGGTAACCTTCCTGGCTTACTCGGCTAACCCGGTTAAGCTGCAACATCAGCGCATCGGTACTTATGTCTTGCTGTACCTGGCGTTCTTCTTTGTGTTCGCCTACCTGCTCAAGCGTGAATACTGGAAAGACGTGCACTGATACGCTTCAAGCATTGCTGTTAATCGCGCGCGCCCAAGGGCGCCTCCGCTAAAGCAGGGTCTGCTCAATCAGACCCTGCGGGAGGTGCCCTCTGGGCGCGCGCGTTTTTCCGGTTCCGACAATTTCAACAAGCGAGGAGGATCGCCATGGGCGTGACCAATCGGTTGGCCTGTTACTCCGACCCCGCCGACCACTATTCCCACCGAGTGCGCATCGTGCTTGCAGAGAAGGGTGTCAGCGCAGAGATCATTTATGTGGAAGCTGGTCGTCAGCCGCCTAAACTGATTGAAGTGAACCCTTACGGCAGTCTGCCCACGCTGGTCGATCGTGACCTGGCGTTGTGGGAGTCGACCGTGGTGATGGAATATCTGGATGAGCGTTACCCGCACCCGCCGCTGCTGCCGGTTTATCCGGTGGCGCGGGCCAATAGCCGTCTGCTGATTCACAGGATTCAGCGTGACTGGTGCGGGCTGGTGGATCTGATTCTGGATCCTAAAAGCAAAGAGGCCGCACGGGTCGTGGCACGCAAGGAATTGCGCGAAAGCCTGACGGGTGTTTCGCCGCTGTTTGCCGACAAACCGTTCTTCCTCAGTGAGGAACAAAGTCTGGTGGATTGCTGCCTATTACCCATACTCTGGCGTTTGCCGATTATGGGTATTGAACTGCCGCGGCCGGCCAAGCCGCTGCTTGATTATATGGAGCGCCAGTTTGCGCGTGAGGCATTCCAGGCGAGTCTGTCTGGTGTCGAACGCGATATGCGCTAAGGCTTAAGGAGCCGCTATGAACTCCAGTCGACCTTATCTGGTCCGCGCGCTCTACGAGTGGATTGTGGATAACGATTGCACCCCGCACATGCTGGTCAATGCCGAGTACCCGGCAGTGCAGGTGCCGCAGGGTTTCGCCAGCGACGGGCAGATTGTCCTGAACATCTCGCCCAGTGCCGTGCGTCATCTGCACATGGACAACGACGTGGTGACCTTTGAAGGCCGCTTCGGTGGTGTCCCGCACAGCCTGTACGTGCCGATCAGTGCGATCCTGGGTATCTACGCCCGGGAGAATGGACAGGGGATGGTGTTTGATCTCGAGTCGCCGCTGGACGACGAGGAAGAGATCGATCCGGACGATCTTCCGCCACCCGACAGCGAGCCACCGCGGCCAAGCGGCCGGCCAAGCCTGAAGGTTGTGAAGTAATAAAAAAGGCGATCCGAATGGATCGCCTTTTTTATTACGTAGGAGCTGACGAGTGCATGGCTCCTACACAGCTCCTGCGCAATCAGATCAGTCGATGTACTCGAACAGCTTCACGATCTTCTGCACGCCGGAAACACCCTGAACCAGATTGGTCGCCTGGGCGGCTTCCTGTTTGGTCAGCAGGCCCAGCAGGTAGACGATGCCGTTTTCGGTAATGACTTTGATGCGCGAGCCAGGAATGCTGGCGTCGGTGAGCATCTGCGTCTTGATCTTGGTGGTCAGCCACGCGTCGTTCTGGCGGGCCAGCAAGGAGGATGGTTGCAGCACTTGCAGCTCGTTGTGCACCTTCTTTACGCGCTGGACGTTGGCGGCAGCCTGTTCCGCCTTGGCCTTGAGGTCTTCGCGCGGGGTCTGGCCGGCCAGCAGCACGACGCCGTTGAAACTGGTGACGACAATGTGCGAATCGTTATCCAGGGCCGGATCGGCCTTCGCCACGTTCACACCGACTTTGGTTTCGATCAACGAATCGTCGATCTTGCTGCCGAAGGTGCGCGTGCCGCGGTCGTCTTCGATAGGCGCTTCACGGCTGGCGTTCACCACCGAGGTGCAGCCGCTGATGCCGAGGCACAGGGTCAAGGCCAGAAGGCCAAGGCGATTAGGGGTCATTCTTCACTCCCGAACAGTTGGCTGTCGATCAGATCGCAGAGGCAATGGATCGCCAGCAAGTGGACTTCTTGAATACGTGCAGTGACATTGGCCGGTACGCGAATCTCGACGTCCTCGGGCAACAGCAGCGACGCCATGCCGCCGCCATCGCGTCCGGTCAAAGCTACGACAATCATTTCGCGATCATGTGCGGCCTGGATCGCTTGAATAATGTTCGCCGAGTTGCCGCTGGTCGAAATCGCCAGCAGGACATCGCCCGGCTGACCCAGTGCGCGAATCTGTTTGGAGAACACTTCGTTGTAGCTGTAGTCGTTGGCGATCGAGGTGATCGTCGAGGTGTCGGTGGTCAGGGCAATCGCCGGCAGGCTCGGGCGTTCGCGCTCGAAGCGGTTCAGCAGCTCCGAAGAAAAGTGCTGGGCGTCGCCGGCGGAGCCACCGTTGCCGCACGAAAGCATTTTGCCTTCGTTCAGCAGGGCGTTGACCATGATCTGGCTGGCTTGCTCGATGTGCGGTGCAAGTACGTCCATCGCCTGTTGCTTGGTGTCGATACTGGCCTGGAAAAGCTGGCGAATTCGGGATTGCATGTCCATCTGTGTGACCTTAAGTAGCGCGGCTGTCCGGCACATGAATGTGCAGCCCGCAAAGCAAAGAGCAAAATTTATCGGTGGGATTGTCCGGGACGCAGCGCAGACGATCAACTGTCGAAAGCATTCTGCAGCCAGTTCAACTGATCCGGATGGCTGTCGATGGCCACCACGTCGAAGCGGCAGGGGGCGTTGGCCCAACGCGTCTCGCGCTGAAGAAAATACTGCGCAGCGAGAATCAGCTTCTGCTGCTTGCGCCCATCGATGCTAGCGAGCGCGCCGCCCCATTGGGTGTCTTTTCTGTAACGAACTTCAACGAATACTACTGTATCGCCATCAAGCATGACCAGATCAAGCTCGCCGCGTTTGCATAACCAGTTCTGCGCCAGCAGGCGCAGACCGTGTTGTTGCAGATGCTCGAGCGCCTGGCGCTCGGCATCCTTGCCGCTTTGCGAGCGTGACCTGTCGGGCATCAGCGTGGGGTGTCCGGCAGGCGTTGAACCTGGCCGCTGACGAACTGCGCCCAAGGCAACTGACGCACAACACGCTGGGTCTGGGTCATGCCGAGGCTGCCCGACTGACCTTCGATGCGGCTGTCCGGCAGGGCTTTGAGCTGGCCCAGGCGCGGTGCCAGGCGATACGCATCGGCGCCCATCGCATACAGGCGGCCGAGACTGCCGGCAGCCTGTGGCCATTGCGCGACGACTTGCTGGCGCAGCGGGTCGCTGGTTTCAAGCAACCATGGGGTTTCGCAGAAGCGAATGCCGGTCATGTCGTTGTACTGGTTAACGTCGCCACTGGCGCTGTACACATGGGAGGTCGCATAGACCGGAACGTCACCGGCGTACTGGAAGTTCAGGGTTGGCTTGATCTGCTGGGCCTGTTGCGGCGTCGCGGCGAGGAAGATGAACTCGATGTCCTGGCGACGCGAAGGCTGCGCGGCAACGTTGGTGCCGGCGGCATTCTGCAGGCTCTTGGCGCGGGCTTCGCTCTGGCGCAGCTGGAACATGTCGGCGATCTGCTGGGCCAGTTGCACTGGCTGATCGACACGTTCGGTGGCAACGATGCTGCCGCCATTGGCTTGCCAGTCCTGGCTGAACGCACGCAATACGCGGTCGCCCCATTCGCCTTCCGGCACCATGATCGCGGCGCGGTGCAGGCCGTCGGCGCGGGCGCGACGCGAGACTTCGCGGGCTTCGTCCTCCGCGGCAAGACCGAACTGGAACAGTTGCGCAGGGCCCTGATCGCCTTCGCTGTAGTTCAGCGCAAGGGTGGTGATCGGCAGTTGCGGACGGGTGCTCAGTTGTTTGACCAGCGGTTTTTCCAGCGGACCGACCACCAGTTGCACACCGTCAGCCTGGGCCTTGCGGTAGAACTCGTCCATCGAAGTCAGTTTCGAGCTGTCATAGAACTCGATGACAGGCGGCTTTTGTCCGGCCTGTTGCGCCTGATAATGCGCGGCCATGAAACCTTCGCGCAGCGCTTTGCCGACAGCGGCCAGTTGGCCGTCCTGTGGCAGCAGCAGGGCGATTTTGCTCAGCGGCTGGCTGGCCAGTTCCTTGAGTTTGGTCAGCGGCAGCGGCAGAGTGATTGCGGCCGGGTGCTTTGGATTCTGTGCGCGCCAGGTGTCGATTGCGGCTTGCTGCTGTTCCAGCGTGCCTGCAGTTTTCACCGCTTGCGCCAGCGCCATCCAGCCACCGAGGTCATCGGTCGCGTTCGGTTGCAGTTGATCGGTCGGCAGTGAAGCGATCAGGGTCCAGATCGCTTCGTGGTTCTTGCCTGCGGCTTCGCCTTCGAGCATTGGCGCGATGAACACTCGCTCGCGTGCGGCGGCCAGGGTCTGGCCATCGGCTTCCAGGGCGCGGGCACGAACGGTGCCGGTGCGCACTTGCTGCTCTTCAGGCATCTCGCCCAATTGTTGCAGGCTTGGATGGCTCAGGGCGGTCAGCGCGGCTTTCGGCTGGTTGCGCGTCATCGCCAGTTCGGCGGACAGTGTGTTGGCGAAAATCTGCTGGCCGGGTTTGAGTTGCTCCATCGGCACTTGTTGCAGGATTTGCGCGGACTGTCCGGCGTTGCCCTGGCGATAAGCCAGGTCTGCCGCGCTCAGGCGCAACAGGGCGGCTTTTTCCGGGGTTTTCGCCTGGCCAGCCTGTTCGAGCAACTGCTCGATGCTGGCGTCCGGGGTCCGTGGAAGTTCGCCAAGGCTGGAGGAAGGGGAGCTGGCACACGCCGCCAACAAGGCAGCGAGGCAGAGGGCAGTGAACAGCCGCAGGCAAGCGATCATGTAAGTGTTCCTGATACTCGATCAAATTAGCGTGGAATTGTACCCAAGCACTGGCCGGGGCGCGATGTTACTGGCGTGAATCGATCAATTTAGCTGGCGCAAAGGGTGTCGCGCCGCACAACGGTGTGAAAAACCCGGGGCGGGTGAAGCGCATCGCAAGCTGCGTGACGCGCTACAATGGCCGCTTTTACCGATCACGAGGTGTGCGCTTTGACTGCTCCAGGTTCCCTGAATTCCGCTGCTGGCTCGCTTTATGTGGTGGCGACGCCCATCGGCAACCTGGACGACATCAGCGCCCGGGCCCTGAAAATCCTTCGTGAGGTGGCGCTGATTGCGGCCGAGGACACGCGTCACTCGGCGCGGCTGATGCAGCATTTCGGGATTTCCACGCCGCTGGCGGCTTGCCACGAACATAACGAACGAGATGAAGGTAGCCGTTTTATCACCCGTTTGCTGGCGGGCGACAACGTCGCGCTGATTTCCGATGCCGGCACGCCGCTGATTTCCGATCCGGGTTATCACCTGGTGCGTCAGGCCCGTGCTGCCGGAATCAATGTGGTGCCGGTACCGGGTGCTTGTGCCCTGATCGCTGCACTGTCGGCGGCGGGGCTGCCGTCGGACCGTTTCATCTTCGAAGGTTTTCTGCCGGCCAAGTCGGTCGGGCGCAAGGCTCGACTCGAGGCAGTTAAAGAAGAGCCACGCACGCTGATTTTTTATGAGGCCCCGCACCGCATTCTCGAATGTTTGCAGGACATGGAAGCGGTGTTCGGTGGCGAGCGCCACGCCTTGCTGGCCCGAGAGATCACCAAAACCTTCGAAACGCTTAAAGGCCTGCCGCTGTCGCAGTTGCGTGAATTTGTCGAATCCGACAGCAATCAGCAGCGCGGCGAATGCGTGGTGCTGGTGGCTGGCTGGACCGCCCCGGAGTCTGAAGAGGCGGTCAGCAGCGAGGCGATGCGCATCCTCGATCTGTTGCTTGAGGAAATGCCACTCAAGCGCGCCGCCGCGTTGGCCGCGCAGATCACCGGTGAGCGCAAAAACGTGCTGTACCAGGTGGCGCTGGATAAACAGAAGGGCGAGTAACCCGTCGCGCAGACAGGTTTTGCGGCTATTAGCGCTTGTTCTTCAGGCGCGCTGCCGTTAACCTTCGCGGCGGAGAGTCGATCGGACAGTCGCTGCCCTCTATGAAAATTAGGGGGGGGAGGAAAGTCCGGGCTCCATAGGGCGAAGTGCCAGGTAATGCCTGGGAGGCGTGAGCCTACGGAAAGTGCCACAGAAAATAACCGCCTAAGCGCGCAAGCGCCGGTAAGGGTGAAAAGGTGCGGTAAGAGCGCACCGCACGACTGGCAACAGTTCGTGGCTAGGTAAACCCCACTTGGAGCAAGACCAAATAGGGTCCCAAGGCGTGGCCCGCGCTGGGACCGGGTAGGTTGCTAAAGATGTCCAGTGATGGCCATCGTAGACGAATGACTGTTCAAGACAGAACCCGGCTTACAGATCGACTCTCCACCTTTTTCTTTCCCTGCATGAAGCAAAGACCACAGGGCTGTGTAATATCGGCAGGCCTGCTCTGAAGTTCGGCAGCGGCAAACGCAGTAATAGCCATTTCCCACCTGCTTCAATCCAACAGCAGAAGCGCTTTTGTAATACCGAAAAAATCTTACTCTTAACAAATTACTTTAACTTTCGAGCGCAGCTTTCAGTGCAGCCTCAAGTTATGGGTCAAAAGTCTCCGCCAGTTTCCCGTTGCACCTCCTTTTAAGCTCCTAAATCTCCGTTCTGTAAGGGTTTTCCTTTAATCCGCGCCTTGACGGTGTGGTGGGCGCATTCCTATAGTGTGCGCAAGTGGCGGAAAGTGGCATGAAGTGGGTTTTTTGAGCTCAAAACGATAAAAATTGGAGAAACGCAGACGTGTTTCGCGGAGCTAACGCTATCAGTCTCGATGCAAAGGGCCGTCTCGCCATGCCGAGCCGGTACCGTGACGAGCTCGATTCGCGCAGTTCTGGCCAATTGATCGTGACTATTGATGCCGTTGATCCGTGTCTGTGTGTCTATCCGCTCGACGAGTGGGAAATTATTGAAACCAAGTTGCGCGCGCTCCCTTCGCTACGCGAAGAGAACCGTCGCCTGCAACGTTTGCTGATTGGTAATGCCGTCGACCTCGAACTCGATGGCAGCGGTCGTTTCCTAGTTCCGCCGCGTCTGCGCGACTACGCCAAGCTGGATAAGCGCGCGATGCTGGTCGGCCAACTGAACAAGTTCCAATTGTGGGACGAGGATGCATGGAACGCGGTGTCTGCCGCTGACCTTGCTGCTATTCAACAACCGGGCGCGATGCCTGATGAACTGCGTGATTTGATCCTGTGACTATTGATAGCGGCTTTAACCACATCACCGTACTGCTTGACGAAGCCGTCGAGGCTCTCGCCGTACGTCCTGATGGCTGCTATCTGGACGGCACGTTCGGGCGCGGCGGGCACAGCCGGTTGATCCTCAGCCAGCTCGGGCCGGACGGTCGACTCATCGGATTCGACAAGGATCCACAAGCGATTGCCACCGGGCAAACGCTAGCGGCCGAAGACGGCCGCTTTGTCGTTGTGCAGCGCAGCTTTGCCGAGCTGGGTTCGGTGGTTGCCGAGCAAGGCCTGACCGGCAAGGTCAGCGGCATTCTGCTCGACCTGGGCGTGTCGTCGCCGCAGCTCGACAATGCCGAGCGCGGCTTCAGTTTCCTCAACGACGGTCCGCTGGACATGCGCATGGATCCGTCCCGTGGCATCAGCGCGGCCGAATTCGTCAACACCGCGCCGGCTGAAGAAATCGCCCGGGTGTTCAAGGAATACGGCGAAGAGCGGTACTCCGGGCGCATGGCCCGTGCCGTCGCCGAGCGTCGTGATATCAAGCCGTTCGAGCGCACTGCCGATCTGGCCGAAGTGTTGAAAGTCGCCAACCCGGCGTGGGAAAAGGGCAAGAACCCAGCCACCCGTGCGTTCCAGGGCTTGCGCATTCACGTCAACAACGAGCTGGGCGATCTGGAGGCTGGCCTCGAAGCCGCGCTCGAAGCTCTGGAAGTGGGCGGTCGTCTGGTGGTGATCAGCTTCCACTCGCTGGAAGACCGCATCGTCAAACTGTTCATGCGCAAGCTGGTGAAGGGCGAAGCCGACAACCTGCCGCGCAACCTGCCGGTTCGCCACGTCGCGTTCGAACCGAAAATCAAAATCCATGGCAAAGCGCAGACGGCCTCCGACGCCGAACTCAAGGCCAACCCACGTTCCCGTAGCGCCGTCATGCGCGTCGCGGAGAAGTTGCGGTGAGCAAGCTTTTCGCCAAGCCTCTGCCCGGCGGCAGCTTTCTGATGCTGCTGCTGTTTGTCGGCGTGCTCGTATCGGCGATCGCCGTGTCTTACAGCGCGCACTGGAACCGGCAGTTGCTCAACACCCTTTATAACGAACTCAGCGTGCGCGACAAGGCGCAGGCCGAGTGGGGCCGGCTGATTCTCGAGCAAAGCACCTGGACCGCGCACAGTCGCATCGAAGTGCTCGCCACCGAACAATTGAAGATGCACATCCCTGGCGCGGCTGACGTGAAAATGGTGGCGCCATGATGAAACTCGAAGGCGCACTGTTCCCTTGGCGCTTCCGCCTGATGGTCGCACTGCTTGGCTTGATGGTCGCGGCGATCTGCTGGCGCATCATCGACCTGCAAGTGGTTGACCGTGACTTCCTCAAAGGTCAGGGCGATGCGCGCAGTCTGCGGCACATCCCGATTCCGGCGCACCGTGGCCTGATCACCGACCGTAACGGTGAGCCGCTGGCCGTGAGTACGCCGGTGACCACGCTGTGGGCCAACGCCAAGGAAATGCAATCGGCCAAAGAGAAGTGGCCGGCACTCGCCGCTGCGCTGGGCCAGGACCCGAAGGCCCTGAGCGAACGCCTCGAAGCCCAGGCCAACAAAGAATTCATTTACCTGGTGCGCGGGCTGACCCCCGAGCAGGGCCAGTCCGTGCTCGACCTGAAAGTGCCGGGCGTCTATGGCATCGAAGAATTCCGCCGGTTCTATCCGGCCGGTGAAGTCACCGCGCACATGGTCGGTTTTACCGATATCGACGATCACGGTCGTGAAGGCGTCGAACTGGCCTATGACGAATGGCTGGCCGGGGTGCCGGGCAAACGACAAGTCATCAAGGATCGCCGAGGCCGGCTGATCAAGGATGTCCAGGTCACCAAAAACGCCAAGGCCGGCAAGCCCTTGGCGTTGTCGATTGACCTGCGCCTGCAATACCTGGCCAACCGCGAGCTGCGCAACGCGATCATCGAGAACGGCGCCAAGGCCGGCAGCCTGGTGATCATGGACGTGAAGACCGGCGAGATCCTCGCCATGGTCAACCAGCCTACCTACAACCCGAACAACCGTCGCAACCTGCAACCGGCGATGATGCGCAACCGCGCGATGATCGACGTGTTCGAACCGGGTTCGACCATGAAAGCCATCTCCATGAGCGCCGCGATTGAAACTGGCCGCTGGAAGCCGACCGACACCGTCGAGGTGTATCCGGGCTCGCTGCAGATCGGCAAATACACCATTAAGGACGTGTCGAAATCCGAAGGCCCGGTCCTCGACCTGACCGGCATTCTGATCAATTCCAGTAACGTCGGCATGAGTAAGGTCGCCTTTGATATCGGCGGCGAAACCATTTTCCGTCTGGCGCAGAAAGTCGGCCTCGGCCAGGACACCGGTCTGGGCTTCCCGGGCGAGCGCGTTGGCAACCTGCCGAACTACCGCGAGTGGCGCAAGGCTGAAACCGCGACGCTGTCGTACGGCTACGGTATTTCCGTGACCGCGATCCAGCTGGTGCATGCGTTCTCGGCGCTGGCCAACAACGGTCGCCTCGCGCCGCTGACCCTGATCAAAACCGACAAGATGCCGCAGACCACGCAAGTGCTGCCCGAAGCCGTGGCGAAAACCATGCAAGGCATGCTGCAGCAAGTGATCGAAGCCCCGCGCGGCGTGTTCCGTGCGCAGGTGCCGGCGTATCACGTCGGCGGCAAGTCGGGTACGGCGCGCAAGACCTCGGTCGGCACCAAGGGCTACGCAGAAAACTCTTACCGCTCGCTGTTCGCCGGTTTCGGCCCGATGAGCGATCCGCGTTACGCCATTGTTGTCGTGATCGATGAACCGACCAAGGCCGGTTACTTCGGTGGCCTGGTCTCGGCGCCGGTGTTCAGCCGTGTGATGTCCGGCACCCTGCGTCTGATGAACGTGACCCCGGACAACCTGCCGACCACGCAGCAGGCCAATGCCACCCCGGTCGTTCCGCTGAAAGCCAATGGAGGGCGCGGCTGATGTCATTAAGTCTGAACAAGATATTCCCCCACGCCGGCCACGATCTGTTGATCCGTGAACTGGCGCTGGACAGCCGCAACGTGCGCGCTGGCGACCTGTTCCTCGCCGTGCCTGGCGGCAAGTTCGATGGCCGCGCGCACATCGCCGATGCCTTGCAACGCGGTGCTGCGGCAGTGGCTTATGAAGTGGAAGGCGCCACCGTGCTGCCGATTACCGACGTGCCACTGATTCCGGTCAAAGGCCTGGCGGCGCAGCTGTCCGACATCGCCGGGCGCTTTTACGGTGAGCCGAGCCATCACCTGAACCTGATCGGCGTCACCGGCACCAACGGCAAGACCAGCGTGACCCAACTGGTCGCGCAGGCGCTGGATCTGCTCGGCCAGCATTGCGGGATCGTCGGCACACTCGGTTCCGGCTTCTATGGCGCGCTGGAAAGCGGTCTGCACACCACGCCGAATCCGATCGCCGTGCAAGCGACCCTGGGCGACCTGAAAAAGGCCGGTGCCAAAGCCGTCGCCATGGAAGTCTCGTCCCACGGTCTGGATCAGGGCCGCGTGACGGCGCTGGCCTTCGACGTGGCAGTGATGACCAACCTCTCCCGCGATCATCTCGATTATCACGGCACCATGCAGGCGTACGCCGAGGCCAAGGCCAAGCTGTTCGCCTGGAATGACCTGAAGTGCCGCGTGGTCAACCTCGACGACGACTTCGGCCGGCAATTGGCGGCGGAAAAACGCGAGTCGCGGCTGATCACCTACAGCCTGCTCGACAGCAGTGCGTACCTGTATTGCCGCGAAGCACAGTTCGACGACCACGGCGTGCGCGCCACGCTGGTCACGCCGCAGGGCGAGCATCACCTGCGCAGCACATTGCTCGGGCGTTTCAACCTGAGCAACGTCCTGGCCGCGGTCGGTGCCTTGCTCGGTCTGGATTACGCCCTCGACGAAATTCTCAAGGTGCTGCCGAAGCTCGAAGGCCCGGCCGGACGCATGCAGCGTCTGGGCGGCGGCACACAGCCGCTGGTAGTGGTCGATTACGCCCACACGCCGGATGCGCTGGAAAAAGTCCTGACCGCACTGCGTCCGCACGTCAAAGGCCAGCTGCTGTGCCTGTTCGGCTGCGGCGGCGATCGCGATCGCGGCAAGCGTCCGTTGATGGCCGAAGTGGTCGAGCGTCTGGCCGATCAAGTGTTGGTCACCGATGACAATCCGCGCACTGAAGACCCGGCAGTGATTTTCGATGACATCCGCGCTGGTTTCACCGCTGTGGATAAAGTCACCTTCGTGGCCGGTCGTGGCCAGGCCATTGCGCAATTGATTGCCGGCGCGACCGCTGACGACGTCATTGTCCTCGCCGGCAAAGGTCACGAGGACTATCAGGAAATCAACGGCGTGCGCCATGCGTTTTCCGATCTGGTCGAGGCCGATCACGCCCTGACCGCTTGGGAGGTCGCCCATGCTTAAGGCCCTGACGCTCAGCGAACTGGTCAATGCACTCGACGCCCGCCTGATCGGCGACGATGCCAGTTTCAATGGCGTGAGCATCGACAGCCGCGCCATTCAGCCCGGCCAGTTGTTCATTGCCCTGACCGGCCCGCGTTTCGACGGCCATGACTATTTGAACGACGTCGCCGGCAAAGGCGCCGTGGCTGCACTGGTCGAGCGCGAAGTCGCCGACAGCGCGCTGCCGCAATTGCTGGTCAAGGACACCCGTCAGGCGCTGGGCCAGCTCGGCGCGCTGAACCGTGCCGCGTTTACTCAGCCAGTGGCGGCGGTGACCGGTTCCAGCGGCAAGACCACGGTCAAGGAAATGCTTGCGAGCATCCTGCGCACGCGCGGTCCGGTGCTGGCGACCCGTGGCAACCTGAACAACGACCTCGGCGTACCGCTGACCCTGATCGAACTGGCGCCGGAGCACACCTCGGCCGTGATCGAACTGGGCGCCTCGCGTCTGGGCGAGATCGCTTACACCGTCGGGCTGACCAAGCCGCACGTTGCGATTCTGAACAATGCCGGCACCGCCCACGTCGGTGAGTTTGGCGGTCCGGAAAAAATCGTCGAAGCCAAAGGCGAAATCATCGAAGGGCTGGCGGCCGATGGCATCGCCGTGCTCAACCTCGATGACAAGGCTTTTGCTATCTGGAAGGCCCGTGCAGCCAGTCGCCAGGTGTTGACCTTCGCCCTGAGCAACACCGAGGCGAATTTCCATGCCAGCGATCTGGCCACTGACGCCCGTGGTTGCCCGGCGTTCAATCTGCACACCCCTGAAGGCAGCGAGCGTGTGCAACTGAACCTGCTCGGCATCCATAACGTTGCCAACGCCATGGCCGCCGCCGCTGCCGCTCACGCCCTGGGCGTGTCGCTGTTCGGCATCGCCACCGGGCTGGGCGCTGTACAACCGGTCAAGGGCCGCACCGTCGCGCAACTGGCGAAAAACGGCATGCGCGTGATCGATGACACTTACAACGCAAACCCCACCTCGATGTGCGCGGCCGTTGATATACTCGCCGGCTTTTCCGGCCGCACCGTCCTGGTGCTCGGGGATATCGGCGAGTTGGGCGACTGGGCGGAGCAGGGGCACCGCGACGTGGGCGAATACGCCCGAGGCAAGGTTTCCGCGCTTTATGCCGTCGGACCCAACATGGTTCACGCCGTAAACGCATTCGGTGAACAGGCGCATCACTTCGGCAGCCAAGCTGAACTGATCCAGGCCCTCGACGCCGAGCAGGACACAAACACCACCATTTTGATCAAGGGTTCGCGCAGTGCAGCGATGGAAAACATCGTTGCGGCTCTGTGCGGGTCCAGTCTGGAGAAACATTAATGCTGCTGCTGCTAGCGGAGTATCTGCAACAGTTCCACAAAGGCTTCGCGGTCTTTCAGTACCTGACCCTGCGCGGGATCCTCGGTGTGCTGACCGCGCTGGTCTTGTCGCTGTGCTATGGCCCGTGGATGATCCGCACGTTGCAGAACCGTCAGATCGGCCAGTCCGTTCGCAATGACGGCCCGCAATCGCACCTGTCCAAATCCGGCACGCCGACCATGGGTGGCGCGCTGATTCTGTCGTCGATTGGTGTCAGCACGCTGCTCTGGGCAGACCTGAGCAACCGTTACGTCTGGGTGGTGCTGTTGGTGACCCTGCTGTTCGGCGCCATCGGCTGGGTCGACGATTACCGCAAAGTCATCGAGAAGAACTCCCGCGGCTTGCCGAGCCGCTGGAAGTATTTCTGGCAGTCGGTGTTCGGTCTCGGCGCGGCAATCTTCCTTTATATGACTGCTTCCACGCCGGTGGAAACCACGCTGATTCTGCCGATGCTCAAGGACTACAGCATCCCGCTGGGCGCCGGTTTTATCGTGCTGACCTATTTTGTGATCGTCGGCTCGAGCAACGCGGTCAACCTGACTGACGGTCTCGACGGTCTGGCAATCATGCCGACGGTGATGGTTGGCGGTGGCCTGGGCATTTTCTGCTACCTGTCGGGTAACGTGAAATTCGCCGAATACCTGTTGATTCCTTACGTGCCGGGCGCGGGCGAGCTGATCGTGTTCTGCGGCGCGCTGATCGGTGCCGGCCTCGGCTTTCTCTGGTTCAACACCTATCCGGCGCAAGTGTTCATGGGCGACGTCGGTGCCCTGGCACTCGGCGCGGCATTGGGCACCATCGCGGTGATCGTCCGTCAGGAAATCGTCCTGTTCATCATGGGCGGCGTGTTCGTGATGGAAACCCTGTCCGTGGTCATTCAGGTTGCCTCATTCAAGCTGACCGGTCGCCGCGTGTTCCGCATGGCGCCGATTCACCACCACTTTGAACTCAAGGGCTGGCCCGAGCCGCGTGTGATTGTCCGTTTCTGGATCATCACCGTGATTCTCGTCCTGGTCGGCCTTGCCACCCTGAAGCTGAGGTAGAACGAGTGTCTCTGATCGCTTCTGACCACTTCCGCATCGTTGTCGGCCTCGGCAAGAGCGGCATGTCCCTGGTTCGCTTCCTGGCGAACCGGGGCACGTCGTTTGCCGTGGCTGACACGCGGGAAAATCCACCGGAACTGGCCACGCTCAAGCGTGACTATCCGCACGTGGAAGTGCGTTGTGGCGAGCTGGACGTCGAATTCCTCTGCCGTGCCGACGAGCTCTACGTGAGCCCCGGCCTGGCGCTGGCGACCCCGGCCCTGCAAGCCGCCGCGGCCCGTGGCGTGAAACTGTCCGGCGATATCGAACTGTTCGCGCGTAACGCGCGGGCGCCGATCGTCGCCATCAGCGGCTCCAACGCGAAAAGCACCGTGACCACCCTGGTCGGCGAGATGGCGGCTGCGGCCGGCAAGCGCGTCGCCGTCGGCGGCAACCTCGGCACCCCGGCGCTGGACCTGCTCAGCGATGACATCGAGCTGTACGTGATGGAGCTGTCGAGTTTTCAACTGGAGACCACCGACCAGCTCAACGCCGAAGTCGCCACCGTGCTGAACATCAGCGAAGACCACATGGATCGCTACAGCGGTCTGCCGGCGTACCACCTGGCCAAGCACCGGATCTTCCGCGGCGCGAAGCAGTTCGTGGTCAACCGTCAGGATGCGTTGACCCGGCCGTTGATGGGCGAGGGCCAGCCATGCTGGACCTTCGGCCTGACCAAACCGGATTTCAAAGCCTTCGGTATCCGCGAAGAAGACGGCGAGAAATACCTGGCCTTTGAATTCCAGAACCTGATGCCGGTGCGCGAGCTGAAGATTCGCGGTGCGCACAACCAGGCCAACGCCCTCGCGGCGCTGGCGCTGGGTCACGCTGTCGGCTTGCCGTTCGATGCCATGCTCTCGGCGCTGCGCACTTTTGCCGGTCTCGAACATCGCTGCCAGTGGGTGCGCGATCTTGACGGCGTGGCGTATTACAACGATTCCAAAGCCACCAACGTTGGCGCTGCTCTGGCCGCCATCGAAGGCCTTGGCGCGGACATCGACGGCAAGGTCATTCTGATCGCCGGCGGAGACGGCAAGGGCGCCGAGTTCAAGGATCTGCGCGATCCGGTGGCGGCCAACTGCCGCGCCGTGGTGCTGATGGGCCGTGACAGCGACAAGATCGGTGAGGCCATCGGCGATGCCGTGCCACTGATTCGCGCGTCCTCGCTGGTCGACGCCGTCGCGCAATGCCGCGCCGCTGCCCAACCGGGTGACGTGGTGTTGCTGTCGCCGGCCTGCGCCAGTTTCGACATGTTCAAGAATTACGAAGACCGTGGTCACCAGTTCGTCCGCGCTGTGGAGGAATTGGCATGAACCTGAGAAACATCATCAAGCCGTATCCGTCGCCGCTGATCACCGGGCGGGGCATTGACCTCGACTTCCCGATGCTTGCCGGTTGTCTGGCGCTGCTCGGTCTGGGCCTGATCATGATTGCTTCGGCCTCCACCGAAGTGGCGGCGGCGCAGTCGGGCAGCCCGCTGTATTACATGATTCGCCACCTTATCTATGTGGTGCTGGGGCTGGGCGCGTGCATCGTCACCATGATGATCCCGATTGCCACTTGGCAACGCCTCGGCTGGTTGATGCTGCTCGGCGCCTTCGGTCTGCTGGTGATGGTGATCATCCCGGGCATCGGCCGCGAAGTGAACGGTTCGATGCGCTGGATCGGCTTCAGCTTCTTCAACGTGCAGCCCTCGGAAATCGCCAAGGTGTTTGTGGTGATCTACCTCGCCGGTTATCTGGTGCGCCGCCAGAAAGAAGTCCGCGAGAGCTGGATGGGCTTCTTCAAGCCGTTCATCGTGCTGCTGCCGATGGCCGGCCTGTTGCTGATGGAGCCGGACTTCGGTGCCACTGTGGTGATGATGGGCGCGGCGGCGGCGATGCTGTTTCTTGGCGGGGTCGGGCTGTTCCGTTTCTCGCTGATGGTGGTGCTGGCGGTTGGCGCAGTGGTGCTGTTGATTCAGATGCAGCCGTACCGAATGGCGCGTCTGACCAACTTCGCCGACCCGTGGGCCGACCAGTTCGGCGCCGGCTATCAGCTTTCCCAGGCTTTGATCGCCTTCGGTCGCGGCGAGTGGCTGGGCGTTGGCCTGGGCAACAGCGTGCAGAAGCAGTTCTACCTGCCGGAAGCGCATACCGACTTCGTGTTCTCGGTGTTGGCCGAGGAGCTTGGCGCCGTGGGTTCGCTGTGCACCGTCGCGCTGTTCGTGTTCGTGTGTATTCGCGGCATGTACATCGGCCTGTGGGCGGAGAAGGCCAAACAGTTTTTCGCCGCTTACGTGGCTTACGGTCTGTCGTTCCTGTGGATTGGTCAGTTCCTGATCAACATTGGCGTGAACGTCGGCCTGCTGCCAACAAAAGGCCTGACCTTGCCGTTCCTCAGCTATGGCGGCAGCTCCTTGGTGATCTGCTGCGCCTGTCTGGGCTTGTTGCTGCGCATCGAGTGGGAGAGTCGAACCCACCTGGGCAGCGAAGAGATGGAATTCCATGAAAGCGACTTCGCCGAGGAGCCGACTCATGGGCGCTAACGTATTGATCATGGCCGGCGGTACCGGCGGCCACGTGTTCCCGGCGCTGGCCTGTGCCCGCGAGTTTCAGGCGCGCGGCTATACCGTGCACTGGCTCGGCACGCCACGCGGGATCGAGAACGAATTGGTGCCGGCGGCAGGTCTTGAACTGCACCGCATCAACGCCAGCGGTCTGCGCGGCAAGGGCAAGCTGTCGCTGCTCAAGGCGCCATTGATGCTGCTCAAATCGGTGTGGCAGGCGCGGGCGATCATGCGCCGCTTGAAGCCGGTGTGCGTGGTGGGCTTTGGTGGATATGTGACCGGCCCCGGCGGTCTGGCCGCGAAACTGGCCGGTGTGCCGGTGATCGTTCACGAGCAGAACGCCGTTGCCGGCACCGCCAATCGGTTGCTGGTGCCGTTCGCCGCCCGGGTGTGTGAAGCGTTCCCCGACACCTTTACTCTGTCGGACAGCCGCCGTACCACCGGTAATCCGGTGCGCAGCGAGCTGTTCCTCGATACACCGCGACCGGCGCTGGCCGGGCGCAAAGCGCGTTTGCTGATCCTGGGCGGAAGCCTGGGCGCAGAGCCGTTGAACAAGTTGCTGCCTGAAGCCCTGGCCCAAGTCGCTGCCGACTTGCGCCCGGAAGTGTTTCATCAGGCCGGCAAAAATCACGATGAAGTGACTGCCGAGCGTTACCGCGCCGCGGGCGTGGACGCGCAAGTGCAGCCGTTCATCAAAGACATGGCCCAGGCCTATGGCTGGGCTGACCTGGTGGTGTGCCGCGCTGGCGCGCTGACCATCAGTGAGCTGGCGGCCGCCGGTCTGCCCTCGATGCTGGTGCCTTTGCCCCACGCGATCGACGATCACCAGACCCGCAACGCCGATTATTTGGCCCGCGAAGGCGCTGCCTTCCTGATGCCGCAAAGAACGACTGGTGCCGCGGACCTTGCCGCGCGCCTGACAGAGGTCTTGATGCAACCGCAACGACTCGAAGCAATGGCCCAAGCGGCCCGCCGACTGGCCAAACCCGATGCCACCCGTAGCGTGGTCGATACCTGTCTGGAGGTGGCCCATGGTTGAGAATCAGAAAGCCATGCCACAACCGGAAATGCGCCGCATCCGTCGCATCCACTTCGTCGGCATCGGCGGCGTGGGCATGTGCGGTATCGCCGAAGTGTTGTTGAACCTGGGCTATCAAGTCTCCGGTTCCGACCTCAAAGCGTCGCCGGTCACCGAGCGCCTGGAATCCTTCGGTGCGCAGATTTTCATCGGCCACCGGGCCGAGAACGCTGCTGCCGCTGATGTGCTGGTGGTGTCGAGCGCCGTTAACACCTCCAACCCGGAAGTCGCGACTGCGCTCGAGCGCCGTATCCCAGTGGTGCCGCGTGCCGAAATGCTCGCCGAGCTGATGCGCTACCGCCATGGCATTGCCGTCGCCGGTACCCACGGCAAAACCACCACCACCAGCCTGATCGCTTCGGTGTTCGCCGCCGGTGGCCTCGACCCGACGTTCGTTATCGGTGGTCGTCTGAATGCGGCGGGCACCAATGCCCAGCTTGGCACCAGTCGCTACCTGATCGCTGAAGCTGACGAAAGCGATGCGAGCTTCCTGCACCTGCAACCGCTGGTGGCCGTGGTCACCAACATCGACGCCGACCACATGGCGACCTACGACGGTGACTTCAACAAACTGAAGAAAACCTTCGTCGAGTTCCTGCACAACCTGCCGTTCTACGGTTTGGCGGTGATGTGCCTGGACGACCCGGTGGTGCGTGAAATCCTGCCGCTGGTGAAGCGTCCGACCGTGACCTACGGCTTCAGTGAAGACGCTGACGTGCGCGCGATCAATGTGCGCCAGCAAGGCATGCAGACCTTCTTCACCGTGCTGCGTCCAGACCGCGAGCCGCTGGAAGTGTCGGTAAACATGCCCGGCAACCACAACGTGCTCAACTCGCTGGCCACCATCTGCATCGCCACCGACGAAGGCGTCAGCGATGAAGCCATCGTCCAGGGCCTGTCGGGTTTCCAAGGGGTCGGTCGACGCTTTCAGGTCTACGGCGAACTGCCAGTGGACGGCGGCCACGTGATGCTCGTTGACGACTACGGTCATCACCCGACCGAAGTCGCAGCCGTGATCAAAGCCGTGCGCGGTGGCTGGCCGGAGCGGCGCCTGGTGATGGTTTACCAGCCGCACCGCTACAGCCGCACCCGCGACCTGTACGACGATTTCGTCAATGTGCTGGCCGACGCCAACGTGCTGCTGCTGATGGAAGTCTATCCGGCCGGCGAAGAGCCGATCCCCGGCGCCGACAGCCGCAAGCTGTGCAACAGCATTCGTCAGCGCGGTCAGCTCGACCCGATCTACATCGAGCGTGGCGTCGACCTGGCGCCGCTGGTCAAGCCACTGCTGCGCGCCGGCGACATTCTGTTGTGCCAGGGCGCCGGTGATATCGGTGGTCTCGCGCCGAAGCTGTTGAAAAGTGAATTGTTCGCCGGCGCCGTGGCGGCGTCGGTCGAGGGGAAGTTGAAATGACTGCTGCCTACGCCAAGCTGTTTTCCACCCTCGCGCCGAAAGACTTCGGCCGCGTCGCCGTGCTCTTCGGCGGGCTGAGTGCCGAGCGTGAGGTTTCGTTGAAATCCGGTAACGCCGTGCTCGAGGCGCTGCAAAGCGCTGGCGTGGACGCGTTCGGCATCGACGTTGGCGCGGACTTCCTGCAGCGTCTGCTCAGCGAAAAGATCGACCGCGCATTCATTATTCTCCACGGTCGTGGCGGTGAAGACGGCAGCATGCAGGGATTGCTCGAGTGCGCGGGCATTCCGTACACCGGCAGCGGCATTCTGGCGTCCGCGCTGGCGATGGACAAACTGCGCACCAAGCAGGTCTGGCACAGCCTCGGGATCCCGACGCCGCGTCACGCCGTGCTGTGCAGCGAAGCCGATTGTATTTCGGCAGCGACGGAACTGGGCTTCCCTTTGATCGTCAAACCGGCGCATGAAGGTTCAAGTATCGGGATGGCCAAAGTGAGTTCTGCGTCCGAGTTGATCGACGCATGGAAAGCGGCCAGTACCTACGATTCGCAAGTGTTGGTCGAGCAATGGATTCAAGGTCCGGAGTTCACCATCGCCACCCTGCGTGACCAGGTGTTGCCTCCTATCGCCCTGGGTACACCGCACACGTTCTACGACTACGACGCCAAGTACATCGCCAACGATACCCAGTACCGCATTCCGTGCGGGCTGGATGCCGCCAAGGAACAAGAGCTCATGGAGCTCACGGCCAAGGCCTGTGAGGCGCTGGGTATCGCCGGTTGGGGCAGGGCAGACGTGATGCAGGACGCCGACGGGCAGTTCTGGTTCCTGGAAGTCAATACCGCACCGGGCATGACCGACCACAGTCTGGTGCCGATGGCGGCCCGTGCCGCCGGTCTGGATTTCCAGCAACTGGTCCTGGCCATTCTGGCGGCCAGCGTTGAAGAGTCGAGGGGTTAAGGGCATGCAAGGCGCGCATCTCAGACATCAGCCACCCGCACCCGGCCGCAAGCCGGTGCCGCGGGGTGCCAGCCGAATGGTGGCGAAAGAGCCGATGTCCGCGCGCCTGCCGAAAGCCAATTTCAGCTTTCTGAAAAGTCTGTTCTGGCCGGTGCTGCTGGTGGCGCTGGGCTTCGGTACTTACGAAGGCGCACAGCGTCTGCTGCCCTACGCCGACCGGCCGATCAGCAAGATCGCGGTGCAGGGCGACCTCAGCTACATCAGCCAGCAGGCGGTGCAGCAGCGGATCGCACCGTTCGTGGCGTCGAGCTTCTTCACCATCGACCTCGCCGGCATGCGCACCGAGCTTGAGCAGATGCCCTGGATTGCCCACGCCGAAGTGCGCCGGGTGTGGCCGGATCAGGTGGTGATCCGCCTCGAAGAGCAACTGCCGGTGGCGCGTTGGGGGGACGAGTCGTTGCTCAACAACCAGGGCCAGGCGTTCACGCCCAAGGAACTGGCGAACTACGAACACCTGCCACAGCTGTTCGGCCCACAACGGGCTCAGCAGCAAGTGATGCAGCAATATCAGGTGCTGAGCCAGATGCTGCGCCCGCTGGGCTTTTCGATTGCACGCCTGGAATTGCGTGAACGCGGCAGCTGGTTTTTGACCACCGGTGCCGGCAGTTCCGGCCCCGGCATCGAGTTGCTGCTGGGACGCGGCAACCTGGTGGAAAAGATGCGCCGCTTCATCGCCATCTATGACAAGACGCTGAAAGAGCAGATTACGAACATCGCGCGGATCGATCTGCGCTACGCCAACGGCCTCGCCGTTGGCTGGCGGGAACCCGTAGCGCCGACGACAGCCCAACCCGCTGTCGCAAAGAATTAAGAAGAGGCAGGACCCATGGCAAACGTGCAAAGCGGCAAAATGATCGTCGGTCTGGATATCGGCACCTCCAAGGTGGTGGCGCTGGTAGGCGAGGTCGCGGACGACGGCACGCTGGAAATCGTCGGTATCGGTACGCACCCGTCCCGCGGCCTGAAGAAGGGCGTGGTGGTGAACATCGAGTCCACCGTGCAATCGATCCAGCGCGCGATCGAAGAAGCCCAGTTGATGGCGGGCTGCCGCATTCACTCGGCATTCGTCGGCGTGGCCGGCAATCACATCCGCAGCCTGAACTCCCACGGCATCGTCGCGATTCGCGATCGCGAAGTCAGCTCGGCTGACCTTGAGCGTGTGCTCGACGCCGCCCAGGCCGTGGCGATCCCGGCCGACCAGCGCGTGCTGCACACCCTGCCGCAGGATTACGTGATCGATAACCAGGAAGGCGTGCGCGAGCCACTGGGCATGTCCGGCGTGCGTCTGGAAGCCAAGGTTCACGTGGTCACCTGCGCCGTCAACGCCGCCCAGAACATTGAAAAATGCGTGCGTCGCTGCGGCCTGGAAATCGACGACATCATTCTCGAGCAACTGGCCTCGGCCTATTCGGTGCTGACCGACGACGAAAAAGAACTGGGCGTGTGCCTGGTCGACATCGGCGGCGGCACCACCGACATCGCCATCTTCACCGAGGGCGCAATCCGCCACACGGCAGTGATCCCGATTGCCGGTGATCAGGTGACCAACGACATCGCCATGGCGTTGCGCACCCCGACCCAGTACGCCGAAGAAATCAAGATCCGTTACGCCTGCGCCCTGGCCAAACTGGCCGGTGCCGGTGAAACCATCAAGGTGCCAAGCGTCGGCGACCGTCCACCGCGCGAGCTGTCGCGTCAGGCCCTGGCCGAAGTGGTCGAGCCGCGTTACGACGAACTGTTCACGCTGATCCAGGCCGAGCTGCGTCGCAGCGGCTACGAAGACCTGATCCCGGCCGGCATCGTGCTCACGGGTGGTACGTCGAAGATGGAAGGCGCCACTGAACTGGCCGAAGAAATCTTCCACATGCCGGTGCGCCTCGGTGTGCCGCATGGCGTGAAAGGTCTGGATGACGTGGTGCGCAACCCGATTTATTCCACTGGCGTGGGCTTGTTGATGTATGGCCTGCAGAAGCAGTCCGACGGGGTTTCGTTCTCCGGCATCGGCAGCCGCGACAGCTACAGCAACGACGAGCCACAGGCGCCGTTGCTGGACCGCTTGAAGAAGTGGGTTCAGGGCAACTTTTAAGCGCAGTTCGAAGCGTCAAGCTTCGAGCGGCAAGCAGTAGCAGTAGATGCACCGCGACAAAAATGCAGTAGGCGAAAAAACTAGAGAATGTAAGGAGAGGGAAAATGTTTGAACTCGTAGACAACATCCCCGCAAGCCCGGTAATCAAAGTTATCGGTGTTGGCGGTGGCGGCGGCAACGCTGTCAATCACATGGTCAAGAGCAACATCGAAGGCGTTGAGTTCATCTGCGCCAACACCGATGCTCAAGCGCTGAAAAACATCGGCGCGCGGACCATCCTGCAACTGGGCACTGGCGTGACCAAAGGCCTGGGTGCCGGCGCCAATCCTGAGGTCGGCCGTCAAGCCGCTCTGGAAGACCGCGAGCGTATTGCCGAAGTGCTGCAGGGCACCAACATGGTGTTCATCACCACCGGCATGGGCGGCGGTACCGGTACCGGTGCGGCGCCAATCATCGCCGAAGTGGCCAAGGAAATGGGCATCCTGACCGTTGCGGTCGTGACCCGTCCGTTCCCGTTCGAAGGCCGCAAGCGTATGCAGATCGCCGATGAAGGCATCCGCATGCTTTCGGAAAGCGTTGACTCGCTGATCACCATCCCGAACGAGAAGCTGCTGACCATCCTTGGCAAAGACGCAAGCCTCTTGTCGGCTTTCGCCAAGGCTGACGATGTCCTGGCCGGTGCCGTTCGCGGTATCTCCGACATCATCAAGCGTCCGGGCATGATCAACGTCGACTTCGCCGACGTACGTACCGTGATGAGCGAAATGGGCATGGCAATGATGGGCACTGGCTGCGCCAGCGGTCCGAACCGTGCACGTGAAGCCACTGAAGCGGCAATCCGCAACCCGTTGCTGGAAGACGTGAACCTGCAAGGCGCACGCGGCATCCTGGTCAACATCACCGCCGGTCCTGACCTGTCCCTGGGTGAGTACTCCGACGTTGGTTCGATCATCGAAGCCTTCGCTTCCGAGCACGCCATGGTCAAGGTCGGCACCGTGATCGATCCGGACATGCGTGACGAGCTGCATGTCACTGTGGTTGCCACCGGTCTGGGCGCAAAAATCGAGAAGCCTGTGAAGGTCATCGACAACACCGTTCACACCTCCATGGCTTCGGCTCAGGTGCAACAACCGGCTCCGGCCCGTCAGGAAGCGCCAGCGGTGAACTACCGTGATCTGGACCGTCCGACCGTCATGCGCAACCAGGCTCAGGCCGGTGCTGCGGCTGCCGCGAAGATGAATCCGCAAGATGACCTGGACTACCTGGACATCCCGGCTTTCCTGCGTCGTCAGGCCGATTGATGGAATGTATCAGGGCTATGAAGGTGATTGGTGTTCAGCAAAGGCATGGTCTGCTATCATCGCCAGCCTTTGTTGATACCAGTTCGCAATTTGCGCTGAAGCGGCCCAAGCCATGATTAAACAACGCACACTGAAAAATATTATCCGTGCCACAGGTGTAGGCCTGCATTCCGGTGAGAAGGTCTACCTGACCCTCAAGCCTGCGCCTGTCGACACTGGCATTGTGTTTTGTCGCGCTGACCTCGACCCTGTGGTGCAGATTCCTGCCCGCGCGGAAAACGTCGGTGAAACCACTATGTCGACGACGCTGGTCAACGGCGACGTCAAAGTGGACACGGTAGAGCACTTGCTCTCGGCCATGGCTGGCCTGGGCATCGATAACGCCTACGTCGAGCTCTCCGCGTCCGAAGTCCCGATCATGGATGGCAGCGCTGGACCCTTCGTATTCCTGATTCAATCGGCAGGCCTGGAAGAACAGGACGCCGCCAAGAAATTCATCCGCATCCTGCGTGAAGTGACAGTGGAAGACGGCGACAAGCGCGCCACTTTCGTCCCTTTCGAAGGCTTCAAGGTGAGTTTCGAGATCGATTTCGATCACCCGGTATTCCGGGACCGCACCCAGAGTGCAAGCGTGGATTTTTCCAGCACTTCGTTCGTAAAAGAAGTCAGCCGCGCCCGTACCTTTGGTTTCATGAGTGATATCGAGTACTTGCGCAAGCACAACCTCGCACTCGGCGGCAGCGTTGAAAACGCGATCGTGGTCGACGCGGATGGCGTGTTGAACGAAGACGGTCTTCGTTATGAAGACGAGTTCGTCAAACACAAGATCCTCGATGCGATTGGCGACCTGTACCTGCTGGGCAACAGCCTGATTGGTGAGTTCAAAGGCTTCAAGTCCGGTCATGCACTGAACAACCAGCTGCTGCGCAAATTGATTGAGCAGACAGATGCGTGGGAAGTGGTGACGTTCGAAGACGCCAGCACCGCACCAATCTCTTACATGCGCCCGGTTGCGGCCGTGTAAGTAAAAAACCTCTCTAGTTTTTTGAAGGTCATCCTCGGATGGCCTTTTTTTATGTCTGTGGTTTTTGTGTTGATTGGGATGACGCTATCGCGAGCAGGCTCACTCCTACAAAGGGATCTGTGGCAAGCGTGAAATAGAGCATCATCCAGAACCACTGTGGGAGC